>JBGQHA010000212.1:0-5267 GCA_041497735.1 Dehalococcoidia bacterium
CAACCGTAATAGTTCGGCAACAACTCACCCGCCTTCGCTCAGCGATACTGTGCTAAGCAGCACGGGCCGTTCATCCGGCCCCAAGAGCTAGAGGAGTCGCGACATCGCTGGCGAAATGCGCATCCCAGCCGGTAGTCCCGGAATCGCACTCCCGGGAAGCCAGGCCGTCGGGCTGGCGGGCATCCGCCTCCGCGCCGGCTGGCTCGCTTTCCTTCCGCTGGCCGGCGTCGTAGGCCTTTCGTTTGCGCTGAACGCCTGGTCGCTGTCGGTGGCGGGCTACGGGAACACGTTCTACGCCGCCGCCGTGCGATCGATGACGATGTCGTGGAAGAACTTCTTCTTCGGCGCGTTCGACCCAGGCGGCTTCATCACCGTGGACAAGCCGCCGGTGTTTCTCTGGGTGGGCGCGTTGTCCGCGCGCATCTTCGGCTACTCGACGTGGTCCATCCTGCTCCCGAGCGCGGTCGCCGGCGCGGTCAGCGTCGGGCTGCTCTGGCTGATCGTCCGGCGCTACTTCGGTGTGACTGCGGCGACCGTTGCCGGCCTCGTCCTGGCGCTCACGCCCGTCTCGGTCGCGGTCAACCGATTGAACCTCCCCGAGCCGTTCATGATCCTCGCGCTGGTCGGCGCGGCCGGCGCGCTGGTCCAATCGCTGGAAAGTAAGCGTTGGTGGGCGTGGACTGCGCTCGCAGGCGCGCTCGTCGGCGTGGCTTTCAACACGAAGATGCTGGCGGCCTGGATCCCCGGCCCGGCGTTCGCCGTCGCCGTCGTTGTCGCGACGCGAACCGTCTCCTGGGCCGCCGCGCGACAGGCGATTATGCGACTCGCGGTGCTCGGCCTGGTCACGCTCGCCGTCTCCGCTTCGTGGATGGTCGTCGTCGACACCTGGCCCGCGTCCGCGCGGCCCTACGTCGGCGGCAGCACGAACAACACCGTGCTCGACCTCGCGCTCGGCTACAACGGCTTCGGACGGGTCGAAGGGACAAACCAACTCGGTGGTGGAGGCGATGGCGGGCGTCCGGCGAACCTTCCCAACCAAGGTCAGCGGTTCCCAGGCGGAGGAGTTGGCGGCCCAGGGCAAGCGCCGGGTGCCGGTCCCGCTACGGGCGGACAGACGGCTCCTCCGCAAGGCGGTGGCGGCAGAGGCCTCACCGGGCCCGGAGGAATCTTCGGCGGTCTTCCCGGCGCGCTGAGAATGTTCGATGCTTCGAATGGTGGCCAGATCGGCTGGCTGCTGCCGTTCGCCCTCGGCGGCGGGCTGGTGGCGCTCTGGCGCTGGCGGCTCGATCCGGCGCGGCGCGCCTTCGCGGTGCTGTTCCTCGGCTGGATCGGCCTGTACGGCGGGGTCTTCTCCTACGCGCACGGCATCTTCCATAGCTACTACACGTCCGCGATGGCGCCCGGTGTTGCCGCGCTGACCGGCGTCGGCTTCGTTGCGCTGTCGGACGTTGTTCGACGAGACAAACGATGGCTTGTAGCCGTGTTTGGCGTGGTCGCTATTACCGCATGGACCCAGCTGCAGATCGCGGGCCGCACGCCCGACTTCTACGGCTGGGTCCGTCCACTCACCGTCGCGACTGCGCTTGCAGGCGTCGCCGCCGTCGTCGCCCTGTCGATGCGCAGCCGCACTGTGGCCGCCGGGCTCGCCGTGAGCATCGCCGGACTCCTGCTTCTGCCGGCAGCGTGGTCGATCAGCTCGTCCGCGAACGCTTCGCTCAACGCCACACTGCCCCAGGCCGGCCCGCAGGAAGGCGTATCCGGCGCAACGTTCGGCTCGCTCGCGTTCAACGACGGGACCGCCGATCTTGCCGCGTGGCTGCAATCCCAAGGCGATGCCGGCACCACCTGGCAGCTCGTCGTGCCCAGCTCACAGAGCGGGTCCCGGCTCATCGCCCAGTACGGGCTGTCCGTCATGTCGCTGGGCGGGTTCCTGGGCCGCGACAACACGATCTCGGTTGAGCATTTCGCCGACTACGTCTCGTCCGGCGACGTGCGATACGTCATGGTCGGCGGGAGTCTCGGCGGGCCCGGCGGGACGTTCCGAGGCTTCAACCGCGGCGTTGGCGCCGTGAGCACTCCAGGAGCGGCTTCCGGGCCGGCCGCGGTGCTCTCTGCGGTGCAGCGTTCATGCACCGCCGTGACCGACCCGAGCTTGCCGAGCGCGTATCGAGGTGCCCTTTACGACTGCAAGGGCGCTGCGAAGGCCATCCGCCAATCGTCGTCCTAACCCCGCGCGTCAAGTTCGGCGACAGCGTACCGCAGCGCCTCATCCGCCGGAGCCTCCGGCGCGATCGAGATCAGCCTGCGCTCGCCAAGCGCGGCTCCCAACGCCGAGGCGTCCCCGATCACGATCACGGCATCGATTCCGCCGAGCTCTCCCTCGGCACTGGCGACGGCCGCGCGGAGCTGTGCGGCGTCCGAGGCATCGATCGCCAGCGCAACGCCGCGACGGCCGATCGCCCACACCTCGTTTAGCGCCGAGTTGATCGCGAACTCGGCCTGCGTATCGTTGCGCAGGCTCGCAAGCGCGACGTCCGCGCCCGCCTGCGCCAGCCCGACAGCGATCACGCGCCCGATCGAGGTCTCGCCGCCGATCACGAGCGCGCGCTTGCCCGCCAGATCGTTCATGTGACGTCGAACGCCGGCGGGTAGACCACCCGCCCCCGCCACCGTGCGTCGTAGTTCGAAAGCTTGCGCGCCATCCACGCCGCGTCCGGGATTTGCGGCGACGGCGGCTCGATGCCCAGCGCCCGCGCGCGCTCGAAGCCGAAGCGCGGGTAGTAGGACGGAATGCCTTCGACGATCACGAGCGGCTCGCTGCGCGCCTCCGCCCCGGCCGCGCCCGCTCGGACAAGCGCGCTGCCGATCCCTTCGCGCTGCGCCGCGGGCGACACGGCCAGCGGCGACAAGATGAGCACGCGCTTTTCATCGTGCGCGCGCCGGAGCGTGACGTAGCTGAACATCACGTGACCCACAACCGCGCCGGCGCGTTCGGCGACAAGGCTGAGCTCCGGCACAGAGAACTCGGACGCGCGAACCCGCTCGACTAGCCGCGCCACATTCGCGTCGCCAAACGCCGCCCCAATGACCCGGCCGATCGCGTCGTAGTCCGCGGGCTGCTCAGGCCGGATGTCGATGACTACTCGCCCTTGAGCCGCGCCTGCTGCTCGGCCTTGCGCCGCGTCGCCGTCTCGCTGCCGGTGAGATCTTCGTACGCGCCGTCGCGCCATTCGAGCGCGGCCTTCATCCCCTGCTCCGCCGCGATGCGATAGAACTGCTTCACGCCCGGCGCCTGCCGCGCGCGCGAGTCCATCTCGGCCGACATGCGCTGCACCGTGCGCGCGCCCATCATCTCGAGCGCGATGTTCACGATGCGCTTGTTCGCCGCGAGCACGCCGGTGTCGATGCGGCACATACGGTCCGCCAGCGCATCGACCTCCGTCTCCAGCCTGTCGAACGGCACCGCCTTCAGCACGAGACCGATGCGCGCCGCTTCCGTGCCCGAGACCTGGTCGCCCGTGAGCAGGAAGTACTTCGCCCACTGCGGCCCGACGAGGTACGTCCACATGTGGTTCACCGGCGAGCCCTGGTTGCGCACGGGCGGGAAGCCGATCACCGCATCGTCCGCCGCGACGATCATATCGCACAGCAGCGCGAGATCCGTGCCACCCGCGAGACAATAGCCGTGCACCTGCGCGATCACCGGCTTGTGCAGGTCGAGGATCGCGTTGCGCAAACGCTGGTCGCGCTCCAGGTACCACGTGTCGTCGTCGAACTCGCGCCAGCCGCGCCGCCCGTTCATCCCCGGCGCATGCGCCTCCTCCTCTCGATACGTCATCGAGATGTCGTACCCCGCGCTAAACGAGCGCCCCGCGCCGCGCAGAATGATGACATGCGCCTCGGCGTCGGCGTCGGCGCGCCAGAGCGCGTCGTGCAGCTCGCGCTGCAGTTTCGGCGTCATCGCATTCAGCTTGTCGGGGCGGTTGAGCGTGATGCGCACCTTGCCGCCGTCCTGCTCGTACACGATCTGCTCGTAGTCCATGCTGCCCTCCTACGTTGGCGGCTCTTCCAGGATCGATATCCCTTCATCGCGAAATCTCTTATCAAACGAATAGATCTCTCTGCACCCGGAGGCCACCATCTGCGCGAGAATGAACGCGTCGCCGAGGGAAAGTCTTGTGCTTTCTTTAGCCTTCTCTAGCGCAATGACGACATCTTCCTTTGGTGCGTCGACAATCTCAATATTCTCGCGTTGCACGAACTCAATCAGCGTTGTCAGAATCGTCCGGCGATCAACGGAATAGCCGCGTCGAAGAGCATAGGCCACTTCGCTCAATATCACACAAGATACAAGCAGATCGTCCGACTCTACGATCGAATCGGCGATCCCGGCCCGCTTGGGGTCATCCCCGGTTAAGTAGCGAAGAACGACGCTGCTGTCGACAAAGCGCGGCAACTAGCGTTCCCGCTGCATTCGGCGCATGACGTCTTCCGCCACGGCCTCTTCGATGATGTCCTGCATCTCGCTCCACGCCTTCCACGGCCGAGACGGCCTAGCCTTCAGGATGCCCTTCAGCGACCGGCGATGCGGCGCGGGAACGAAGTGGACCACCACGTTTCCGTTGACTACCTCTTGAACGGCAACATCTCTTGGCTTGATGCCGAGTCGCTCTCGTATAGCCTTGTCGATAGTGATTTGTCCTCGTGGACCTACTTTGCTCGCCATGTCTTACCTTCGTCCTTGGTAGGCATTTGTCCAAGAAGCTTACCAAACCTGCCTTAGCAGCACAAGAACTCCGCTACCGTCTCCATCAGCTCCCCGTGATGCTCTCGATAGTAGTTCTGCTCCGGTGCCACGACGAGCCGCGAGCCCGCGATCGCTGCGTGCAGCCGCTCTGCGCTCGATGTCGGGTGGATCGGATCGTCTGGGTGCGCGACGATCAGCGTCGGCGCATCGATCTCAGCGAACCGCTCCGCCGGCAGCGCCGGCCCGAACAGCAGCCCGCGGATCGCGAGCGGCGCCGCCTCGGGCCGGATGCCCGAGAGCCAGTCGCGCATGTACTGATACTGCTTCGGGTCGCTCTCCTTCATCGCGACGTAATCGGGGAGCTGCAGCACGATCTCGACCGCTCGCTCCAGCCCGACCGACTCGATCAACGTCGCCAGGCCGCCGAAGACCTGCTGCGCCGTGCCGATCGTGTCCGCGAGCGGCGGCGGCGCAACCAGCACGAGCTTCTCGACGCGCTCCGGATGCGCCAGCGCGAACG
>JBGQHA010000213.1:0-5266 GCA_041497735.1 Dehalococcoidia bacterium
ATCGCGCGCGCCGCGTTCGACGCGCGCGGCGGCGCGGTCGTCGTCGATTCGCTCGACGAAGCGCTCGAGCTCGCGAACGAGTTCGCGCCGGAGCACCTTTGCTTGCTGGTGCGCGACGCGCAGGCATGGGCGTCGCGCGTGCGCCACGCCGGCGGCGTGTTCGTCGGCGAGACCTCACCGGAGTCGCTAGGCGACTACTCGGCAGGGCCGAGCCACGTGATGCCAACGATGGGCACGGCGCGCTTCGCCTCGCCGCTGGGCGTGCACGACTTCCTGAAGACGACGAGCGTCGTCGCTGTCGACGAGGCCGTCCTGCGCGCGATCGGCCCGGCGTCGGCGCGCATCGCCCACGCGGAGGGCTTCACGGCACACGCCCGCAGCATCGAGCTGCGGCTCGGCGACGATCACTAGGCGATCTTCTCATTCCCAAGCTTCTTCCGTCACGCTAAGGTGAACCACTATGTCCGAGAGAGTGTCCGGCATATTGCGCTTGGTCAGGCCCGACATCCTGGAGATGTTGGGCTACGAGCCGATCGAGCCGGGCGACCTGCTGGCGGAGCGTTTGGGCGTTCCCGCCGATCAGGTGGCGAAGCTGGATGGCAACGAGAATCCGTACGGCCCGGCGCCGCGGGTGCTGGAGCTGCTCGGCAGCTATGACAGCTACCAGCGATACCCCGACCCGCAGCAGCGGAAGCTGCGTGACGCGCTCGCGCAGCACGTGGGCGTGGGGCCGGAGCACATCATCGCCGGGCACGGCAGCGACGAGATTATCGATCTGCTGCTGCGCGCCATCCTCGCGCCGGGCGACGCCGTGATCGATTGCCCGCCGACGTTCGGCATGTATGGCTTCTCGGCGCGCGTGGCGGGTGGGCGCACGATCGACGTGCTGCGCCGCGATGACTTTACGCTGGACATCGATGGGCTCCGTGCCGCATCGCGCGATGCCAAGGCGGTGTTCGTCGCGTCACCGAATAACCCATCAGGAAACCGCCTGCTTGCGGACGAGCTGGAAACGCTCTTGGCGACAGACCTGCTCGTCGTCGTAGATGAGGCGTACGTCGAGTTCGCCGATGGGAGTTTCGGGCCGCTCGTCCCGCGGCGCGAGAACCTGATCGTGCTGCGCACGTTCAGCAAGTGGGCGGGGTTGGCCGGCTTGCGAGCGGGCTATGGTATCATGCCCGCGGCGCTGACCGATGTCCTGATGCAGATCAAACAGCCATACACACCGAACGTCGCAGCGGAAGTTGCGATGCTCGCGTCTTTGGCGGAGCGCGAGCACCTCATGATTGGCGTGCGAGCGCTGGTGCAAGAACGTGACCGCATGGCCGCGCAGCTCCGGCAGTTGGAATTCGTCGAAGTGTACCCGTCCGAGGCGAACTTCCTGCTCTGCCGCCTCGACGGCATGTCGGGTCGCGCCGCGCGCGACCGTCTCGCCGAGCGGGGCATCTTCGTCCGCTACTTCGACACGCCGCGCCTGCGCGATTGCGTGCGCATCAGCGTCGGGCTGCCGGAGCACACAGACCGGCTGGTGCGCGCGCTAGGCGAGATCGGAGGCGAGCGTGGCTAATCGAAAAGCCGCCGTATCCCGCGAGACGAAGGAGACGAAAGTCAGCGTCGCCATCGATCTGGACGGCCGCGGCGACGCGCAGGTCGATACCGGGATCGGGATGCTCGACCACA
This sequence comes from Dehalococcoidia bacterium, assembly GCA_041497735.1. GTDB lineage: Bacteria > Chloroflexota > Dehalococcoidia > DSTF01 > RBG-16-68-14 > JBBDXS01. The sequence continues at coordinate 1,681 of JBGQHA010000213.1, forward strand.
TACTCTCGCAGATCGCGAAGCACGGTGTCATCGATCTGGCGATCAGCGCGAAAGGCGACCTGAGCGTCGACGAGCATCACACGGTCGAGGACATCGGTCTCGCGCTCGGCCAGGCGCTGGACCAGGCACTGGGCACGCGCGAAGGCATCGTGCGCATGGCGGACGCGACGGTGCCGCTCGATGACGCGCTGGCGTCGGTCTCGCTCGACCTGAGCGGGCGTGGCTACGCCGTGCTCGACGCGATGTGGACGGACACGCGCATCGGCGAGCTGCCCGCCGATCTGCTCGGCCATCTTCTCTGGTCGTTCGCCAGCGGAGGAAAGCTGGCTCTGCACGCCCGCGTAAGCACCGGCGTGAACGATCACCACAAGGCCGAGGCGCTGTTCAAGGCGCTTGGCCGCGCGCTCGGTGCGGCTACGCGCGTCGATCCGCGCCGGGCGGGCGATACGCCCAGCACCAAGGGTACGCTGAAGGCGTAGTGGGCATCCCGCCTATCGATGGCCAGGTGCGCCGGGATGTCGGCGGCGCGGCGGAGCAGACCGACTTCGGCAGCGTGCAGTGGGCCGTGCGCGCGGGCGATCCCGAGGGCGCGGAGCAAACGATCGGTCTCGCCACCTTCGATGGCGGCAAGGGCAACGTCGAACACGTCCATCCGAACTGCGAGGAGGTCGTCTACGTCCTCGACGGCGAGGTGCAGCACACGCTCGGTGACCAATCGACACGTCTCCGCGCCGGCGACCTGATCGTCGTGCCGCGCGGCGTGCCGCATCGCCTGTTCAACGACGGCCCGGCGTCGGCGCAGACGTACATCGTGTTCTCGTCACCGGACCGCCAGTTCGAGCCGACAAGGCGGTAGGGTCAGGATCACGCGCCAGGGCACAAGTCGAACTAGGTATTCGCGATTGCAGCCCCTTCGGCCGCAGGTCCTTGGGAGGGTCTCTTCGCCGGAGGTCCTGATTTTGTCGCGACCGCCATGAGACCCACGCTTCCTAGTTCGCGAATCCCATCGTCAGACACTTCGAATCCAGCTTCTTGCTCCAATAGCTTTCGGAGTCCCAGCTCGGTGAATTGTTCAGAGCTCAGGCCTTCCACTGTCTCAACAACTGATGGGCGGCTGCTTTGCTTCCTAACCGTTAGCCCAACATGATGATAGCTTTGCACGCGCATACTCCTAACTTTCTCGGTGTCTTTGTAAACGCTGAGGAGTAGCTTGCCTCCCGGCTTTAGCAGTCGCCGAGCCTCCTTGAGGACGGCCCTCTGGACCGCTTCCGGCATGTTGCCCAACGTGTTGGTCATGCAGATGGCCATGTCGAAATCATCGCTGGGATAGCTCACGTTAGCAGCATCATCGCAATTGAGATCGAATTGGCGTCTGAGCTCAGGGTCCTTCTGGACATCGATCCAATCAAGCATGGTCTCCTGCGCCTTGCGGTACATATGGACGCTATTGTCGACGCCAGCCACGTATGATGCACCAGACTCCAGCGCCAGTATCATGTGTCGACCAAACCCACAGCCAATGTCGAGGACTCGGGTACGAGGCTGAATATGAGAACGCAGAAAGTCGTCTTCAAGATCGAACCAATGACGAACTTCGTCATGATCGCTATCGCCATGAATATGTTCATACCATTCTTCATATGTGCCAGTACCGAAGAAATTCGGGTCTGGAACCGCTATCTCGCCAATTTCGTCTGGCGTGTAGTCTTCCCAAACGCAGTCTCGGGCAACCCTGCACAGTGCTCGAAAGCATTGCTCAGCGCGCCTGCAGGCTTCGCGTTGCTCTTGGCCTCGTGTGGCACTCTTGTGCTGATCCCGCTCTTGCTGGTACCACCAAAGATCCGTGTTATCAACTAGCAAGAAATCAGGAATCACGACTTCGTGTGCGCGGCCAAACAGTTTTCGCCAAAGTTTCGTTATCAGTGGTGGTGGAGGTTCTCGATCTTCAGGCTTCTGATCGAGGGCGGTGGCAACGTCACCCATGAGCCCCAACTCGTAGGATGAAAGCGCCTTCACGACCTTCTCTAACTCCAGAGGAATGCAGTTTACCCGGCAAATGGCCTGAATCCGAATCAGAGTCTTAACAACCTCACCGCGGGGCTTGTCATCGTACACATGCCGCGGATAGACCAGTAGCCTCAGTCCGTAGTAGTAATGTGGAAACGGCTTCCCATCAGCGACCCTAGCGGCGAGATCAAACGATTTTTCTAAGAACGCTTCCTTGTCTCTCGCATCAGTGCTCAGCTTGACTAGGGGTGAACCCATATGTCTGCTGTAGCCGGTCAAAGCTTTTATGCCGTTTAGCACGAGATAAGACAGAAACGTGGGTGTACTCCATAGTCCGAGTTCCTTGCTGGAGACAGCCCAGAAATACTTCGTCGATTCTCTGATGTCTTCGCCGAAGCCGGATGCCTTGCCCTTCGGGACGTCCGGTGCACCTGCGGGAGCGCGAAACAAGACGAGAATCCCAAGGGTCATCGTGCTCCATGTCAGGTAGCCAGCGACTGCTCCGGAAGCCCAAACGTTTACATCTTGAGCATTGGCGATACCGCCGCTGATGATGCCTACCAGAACTGAAAATACGATAGTGAGCACATGACTAAGTGGGTGTTCTAGCCATCGCATGTTCCACCTCCCGCAGTTAGTAGCGGCGTGTCCCTTCGGTAGAGGAACGCTACATAAGAGGACGGAAGAAGTCAAGATCAGATTTATTGACACCTCCCGGCGGCTGGGCTACGCTTTCGGCGTAATCTCGCCTCGCCAGGAGGAAGCCAATGGCTATCGCGCAAGACACGCTGCAGATGCTCCGGACCGAGCCCGGGCCCTCTGATCTCGACCTGAGCTGGCTCAAGCCAGGCACCGAGTGGGGCGTTCGCGCCCGTCCGGGCCGCCGCGGCCTCACGGTCGATGACATCAACGTCGGGTCGTACGGCGTCTCGCCGGACGAGAGCCCCGGCTGGACGGTGAAGGCGCGCGGCGCCGCCGCCCGCGACGACGTGCCACGCGCGCGCCAGTTCTTGCGCGCCAAGGCCGACACCTGGTCGCAGAACGCCTCGCTGCTCTACGAGGAGGGCGTGCAGCGCCAGTGGTCGTCTGCGACCGACATCCCGTGGGAGACGCTCCAGCCGCTGCCGGACCGCGTCGAGCGGGCGATGTGCCAGTTCTGCACCTTCCTCACCGAGGTCGAGTTCATCGCGGGTGACGTACCGGGCTCGTGGCTGCCGCGCATCAGCAACGACCACTACGAAGTGAAGCTCTTCCTCGCTTCGCAGGTGATGGACGAGGCGCGCCACCTCGATGTCTTCCGCAAGCGAGCGCTGGCCAACGGCGGCGGGCTGCTCATCAGCAGCGGCAACGCCGGCCTGCGCTTCGTGATGGACGCCAAGGACTTCACTGAGATGTCATCGATCCTCCATCTGCAGGGCGAGGGGCTGGTACAGTCGATCTTCCGCATGGGCGAGTACATCGCGACGTGCGACGCGGAGAAGCGCATCTTCCGGCTCGCTGCGCAGGACGAATCGCGACACGTCGCGTTCGGCGTGATGCACCTGAAGTACATCCTCGAGACGGAGCCGTGGCGTCGCGA
>JBGQHA010000214.1:0-5258 GCA_041497735.1 Dehalococcoidia bacterium
GGAACGGATTCGGCGCTGGCGCTCGGCATGTGCCAGTTCCTCATTGAAGAGGGGCTGTACGACGCTGACTTCATCAAAGACCAGACCGACCTACCGCTCCTGGTACGCACCGACAACAGTCACTTTCTCCGCGCAAGCGATGTCGACGGCGGCCGGGACGACCAGTTCTACTGGTTCGACACGAAGAGCAAGCAGGTCGTCGAGGCGCCCCGAGGCACGCTCGCCCTCGGCGATGTCGACCCTGCGCTAGAAGGCGAGTTCGACGCAACACTCGCTGATGGCTCGAAGGTGCGCGTGACGCCGGTCTTCACGCTTCTCAAGAACATGCTGAACCGCGAGTACACGCCAACGAAGGCGTCGAAGATCTGTGGCACGCACCCGGACATCATGAAGCGCATAGCGCGGACGGCGGCCCGCAAGCGCACGCGTATCCTCATGGGCTGGAACTCGGGCAAGTGCTACCACGGTGACCTGATGGAGCGATCGATGGCCCTGTTCTTGGCCCTCACCGGCAACTGGGGCAAGAAAGGCACCGGCGCGCGCTCCTGGGCGGTCGGAATGTTCGATGGCATGTTTACCTCCATTGCCAAGGCCCAGCCCGGGCCGGATGCCGCCCGCCAGCTCTTCGCCATGCAGGACCAGGGGCTGGCCGCCATCAAGGCCGAAGACCCCACAATGACCGACGAGATCGCCGTTGCCGAGGCGGGCTACCGCGGCGCGCGCATGGGGGGCATGGTCCCCGCGGTCTTCTTCTGGTACTACCACTGCGGCTATCGCGAACGCTGGAACAACGCCAAATGGAACGATCCCAGCATGAAGCGCCGCTTCGACGAGTACATTGACGAGGGGATCGAGCGCGGCTGGTGGGAGGGCTTCCGCACGCCCGACGAGAAGACCCCGCCTCAGGTCATCTTCGAGATCGGCAGCAACGTGCTGCGTCGTGCGCGTGGCGGCCAGAACCTCTTTCTCAAGGAGATCTGGCCCAAGCTCAAGCTCATCGTCACCATCGACTGGCGGATGAACACCACCGGCCTCTACTCGGACTACATCCTGCCGGCGGCGCAGCACTACGAGAAGCCCAACTTCTGCTACACCGTTCCGGACGTCATGAACCTCACGCTCTCAGATAAAGCGGTGGAGCCGCCCGGCGAGGCGAAGTCGGAATGGCAAATCTCGCTCGCCCTCGCTAAGGCGATCGAAAAGCGCGCCAAGGCCCGCAAGTTCCTTGAGTACCAGGCTCGCGGCTTCCCAATTCGCCTGGACAACCTCTACAACTCGCTCACCAAAGACGGCGCCTTCGCCGAGGATGACCGGTTCATGGACGAAATGATCCGCGACAGCGTCATCGGAGGTGTCCTTCCGAAGGGGACTGACCTAGAGACGCTGCGCAAGAAGGGTCACGTCCGCTTCACCGGCTGGGGCAAGAGCTCCATGGCCCTGGCACAAGCGTCTGACCTTGAGCCCGATCAGACGATGGCGCCCTTCCGCTGGCACACGGAGAAGAAGCAACCGTATCCGACCCTCACCCGCCGTGCCCAGTTCTACATCGACCACGACTGGTTCCTGGAGGCGGGCGAAGAGCTGCCCGTCCATAAGGATACGCCGAAGCAGGGCGGCGATTACCCCTTTGTCCTGACCTCCGGCCACCCACGCTGGAGCATCCACTCCATGAACATGACCAACCGCGTCATTCTCGAGACACATCGCGGCCATCCGTTCATGTCCATGAACCCGAAGGACGCGCGCGACCGCGGCATCGAGAACGACGAAGAGGTGCGCATGTACAACGACGTCTCGTCGATGCAGATCGCGGTCAAGATCTCGGCCGGCGTCAGGCCGGGCCAGGTCATTGTCTACAACGGCTGGGAGCCGTACCAGTTCCGCCAGTGGAAGGGCGCGGAGAACGTGGAGCCGGGCATGGTCAAGTGGCTGCACCTGGCGGGTGGATACGGCCATCTCCAGTACCGCAGCATTCACTGGCAGCCGGTGCCAATCGATCGCGCCGTTCACGTCGACGTGCAGAAGATTCGAGCGCCGGCTGAAGCAAAGAAGGCGTCAGCCGGCAGACTGCCGGGCAGACGAGCCGCCGCGCCAGCCGGTCGCCGGCGCTAGTGACGAAGGAGAAGGTCGCTATGGCTTCGACAGGATCTCCGGCCACACCGCTGAAACAGCTCGCGATGGTCTTCGACCTGAACAAGTGTCTGGGCTGCCAGACGTGCTCTGTGGCCTGCAAGGTACTCTGGACGCAGGACGAAGGCGAAGACTACCAATGGTGGTGCACCGTCAATACGCTGCCCGGCCAGGGCCATCCACGTGGATGGGAAGAGATGGGCGGGGGCTACCGAGACGGCCACCCGCTGCCCAGCCGCCTTCCGACGCGAGCCGAGTTCGGGGGCGGCTGGCAGTACAACTACGAGCAAGTCTACTCGAGCGCCGAGCACATCCCCCTCCGGCCGATCGACGGGAACGGCACCACCGAATGGGGACCGAACTGGGACGAGGACGAGGGCGGAGGTGAGTATCCTAACAGCTACTTCTTCTACATGCCCCGTCTGTGCAACCACTGCACGCGGCCACTGTGCCTAGAAGCCTGCCCTCGCGGTGCCATGTACAAGCGCCCGCAGGACGGTATCGTCCTGCGCGACGAGGACGAGTGCCGGGGCTACCGGTTCTGCCTGGAGGCCTGCCCGTATAAGAAGATCTACTTCAACTTCGCCCGCGAGGTGAGCCAGCACTGCATCCTCTGTTACCCGCGGCTGGAGAAGGGCGTGGCGCCGGCCTGCGTGCGCCAGTGCCCCGGCCGGCTGGTCTATGTCGGCGTGCTGGACGACGAAGGCGGACCGATCAACAAGCTGGTGCACCAGTGGCGTGTTGCGCTGCCGTTGCACCCCGAGTACGGCACGGGGCCGAACATCTTCTACATCCCGCCCCTGGCGCCGTCGCGGCTCAACGCCGACGGCAGCCTGGACCAGTCGACGCCGCGCATCCCGATGCAAGAGCTGGAGCGGCTGTTCGGTCCGCAAGTCGGACAGGCGCTCGACACGCTGAAGACAGAGATGGAGAAGAAGCGGCAAGGGAAGGCATCCGAGCTGATGGACAGACTCATCGTCTACCACTGGAACGAACTGCTGGGCCCCTACACGAGGGATCCGGCCACCATTCGCTGGCGCTGAGGCGGGCACCGACACGTGCTGCCGAAAGCCTCAGCGCCGAGAGGACGTCATGTCACCAGGTCGGCAACAGCGGTCACCGACACAGGCCTGGCCGCCGTTCCTTGGGCAGCTCGCCTCGCGCCGCGATGTCCTCAAGGGCGCTGCGGCCGCTGCCGCCGGCCTCTACCTCACGCAGCTCGGCTGCCGCGGCGGGGAGGCAGGTATTCGCCGCGTCGTCGAGCAGCCGTTTCCCTACGGTGACTGGACCGACGTCTATCGCCAGAAGTGGACCTGGGACAATGTCACCTGGGGCACGCACCTGATCGATTGCTACCCGGGGAGCTGCCTCTTCCGCGTCTACACGAAAGATGGCGTCGTCTGGCGGGAGGAGCAGGCCGGCAAGTACCCGGAGATCGAGCGAGGCGTGCCGGACATGAACCCGCGCGGCTGCCAGAAGGGCTCCTGCTTCAGCGATGTCATGTACGGCCCCGAGCGGTTGCGCTACCCGCTGCGACGCGTCGGTGAGCGCGGCTCGGGCAAATGGGAGCGCCTCTCCTGGGACGAGGCGCTCGGCGAGGTAGCCGACGGCATCCTCGACGCGATGGAGGAAGTCGGCCCTGAGGCCGTCGTCTACGAGAGCGGGCCAGGCAACGGCGGGATCGTCAATGGGGCGTTGCCCGGCTGGCGGCTGAGCAGGTTGATCGGCGCGACCGTACTCGACGTCAACGGCATGATCGGCGACTTCAACGTCGGTCTCTACGAGACGTTCGGCAAGTTCCATTTCACGTCGTCGATCGATGACTGGTTTCACTCGGACCTGATCCTGGTCTGGCACATGAACCCGGTCTACACACGCATTCCGAGCGTCCACTTCGTCCACGAGGCTCGCTACCACGGCACGAAGGTCGTCAACATCGCGCCCGACTACAACGCCTCGAGTCTGCACGCCGACCTCTGGGTGCCGGTCGAGCCGGGTTCGGACGCCGCTCTCGCACTCGCGATGTGCAAGATCATCATCGATGAAGGGCACATGAACCGCGACTTCGTCGTTGAGCAGACCGACCTGCCGCTCCTTGTCCGCCTGGACACGAAACGCTTCCTGCGCCAGACCGATCTCCTGCCAGAGGGTAAGGGAGCGCGTGACGACCAGTTCTACGTATGGGAGCAGATGTCCGGTGCTCTCGCGGAAGCGTCGCGTGAGACGCTCAGACTCGGGTCGTCAAAACCAGCACTGGAAGGACGCTTCCGTATTACGCTCGGCGACGACAGCCAGGTAGACGTTGTGCCTGCCTTCGCATTACTCCGCGAACGTTTGCAGGGCTACACGCCGGAGCGCGCGGCGGAGATCACCGGCGTCCAGCCTTCCGTCATCCGCCGTCTCGCCCAGATGGTCGCCGAGGCGAAGCGCGTGCACATCCTGCAAGGCTGGAACATTAACAAGTACTACCACGGTGACCTCATGGAACGCGCCCAAGCGCTTCTCCTTGCGCTCACCGGCAACTTCGGCCGCCAGGGCACCGGCATGCGCGGCTGGAACACCGGTCAGCTCCAGGTTGGCACGGTGGTGAAGGACCATGCCGGCATCGAGGGCTTCATCAAGCTCGCCGACCGCGCGCTGCAAGTCGAGGAGGACCTCCTTGCCGAAGACGCGACTCTCACCCAAGAGATGCGCGCCATCGGCACCGAGCGAAAGGAGGCGCGAGACCGCGTGCTCTTCCCGTACCCCGTCGGCCCGCTGACGGTGCCCGCGGCGTTCTACTGGTACTGGCACGCCGGCTACGACCAGGTCTGGAACAAACAAGAGTGGTCGGACCCGGCAATGACGCGGCCGCTCGGGGAGTACCTGCAAGAAGCTGTGGATAAGGGCTGGTGGGAAGGCGTGGCATCGCCACCGCCGGACCGGCCGCCCCGTGTGCTGCTCGAGGTGGGCGCGTCCACGCTGCGCCGCACGCGCGGCGGCTACAAGGTCCTGCGCGAGCGGCTCTGGCCCAAGCTGAAGCTCATCGCTGTCGTCGACGTGCGGATGAGCAGCACGGCCCGCTACGCGGATATCATCCTGCCCGCCGCCGGCTTCTACGAGAAGACAGACTTCCGCTTCCCCGTCAC
>JBGQHA010000215.1:0-5228 GCA_041497735.1 Dehalococcoidia bacterium
CCTCCTGCGCATGCCATATCGCGAGCTGCACGTCGAAGTCCCTGTGCGCATGGACGACGGATCGGTGCGCGTCTTTCCCGGCTTTCGCGTCCAGCACAGCGGCGCGCGCGGGCCGTACAAGGGCGGCGTTCGCTATCACCCCGAGGTAGATCTCGACGAGGTGCGCACGCTGGCCGCCCTCATGACGTGGAAATGCGCGCTGGTCGATCTCCCCTTCGGCGGCGCGAAGGGCGGCGTCCAGTGCAACCCGGGCGCCATGAGCGAGAACGAGCTGAACCGGCTCACGCGCCGCTACACGCAGAACATCGCGCATATCATCGGCGTCAATCGCGACATCCCCGCTCCGGACATGGGTACGAACGCGCAGGTGATGGCCTGGATGATGGACGCCTACGGTCAGTCGCACGGTTACACGCCTGCGATCGTTACCGGCAAGCCTGTCGCGCTGGGCGGCTCGTACGGCCGCGAGGCAGCCACGGGGCGCGGCGTCTCCATGCTGCTCGGTCTGCTCTGCAAGGACCTCGGCCGCCAGCCGTCGCTCACCAGCGTCGCCGTGCAGGGTAACGGGAACGTCGGCTCCTGGACCGCCCGTCTCGCTGCCAAGGCCGGCTTCCGCATCGTGGCCGTGAGCGACGTCGAGGGCGGCACGCACAGCGCGAACGGGCTGGACATCGACGCGCTCGAGGCGCACGTGGGCGCCGGGGGCGCCGCCGGCGACTTCTCGGGCGGCGATCGCATCTCCAACGACGAGCTGCTCGCGCTTCCCTGCGACATCCTCATCCCCGCCGCCATCGGCGACGCGATCACGGACGCGAACTGCGGCTCCGTCCGCGCGTCCGTCATCATCGAGGCGGCCAACCACCCGCTCTCCGGCGTGGCGGACGATGCCCTCGCCGAGCGCGGCGTCGTCATCATGCCGGACATTCTCGCCAACGCTGGCGGCGTGACCGTCTCCTACTTCGAGTGGACGCAGAACATCCAGCAGTTCCGCTGGGAAGAAGCGCGCGTCAACACAGAGCTCGAGCGCACGCTCACCGACGCGTATCGCGCCGTCTCTGCGATCGCACAGGAGAAGAAGGTCCCGTTGCGACGCGCCGCCTATCGCATCGCCGTCGCCCGCGTCGCCGAAGCGATCCGCCTCCGCGGCTTCGTGTGATGCCCGTCGTCGACGCCGGCGACATCAAGCCGCTCCTCCGAGACCTCGGCCAGGGACCGTCAGCCGGCCGCGCCCTGACGCGCGAAGAAGCGCGCCTGTACCTGGACGCTATCATCGACGGCCGCGCGACGCCCGCCCAAGCCGGCGCGTTCCTCATCCTGGAGCGCTACAAGGGCGAGACGCCGGACGAGCTCCTGGGCCTGATCGATTGCGTTCGCGGCCGCGCGACGACGCAACTCCTGCGGCCGAGCGTCGAGGGGCTGCTCGACGTTGGCAGCCCGTACGACGGCCGCCTGCGCACGATCATGGTCAGCCCGTGCGCTTCGATCGTTGCTGCGGCGTGCGGCGTGCCGGTGCTGCTCCACGGCGAGCGTGAAGTCGGCCCAAAGCACGGCCTCACCGTCGGCGACGTCCTCGATGCGCTCGGCGTCCCGACCGATCTCGCGGCGGACGCTGTGGTACGCAGTATCGACTCGATCGGCATCGGCTATCTGCGCCAGGCGCGCTTCGCGCCCGACATGGCGCGCCTCGCTGCGCTTCGCGATGAGCTCGCGCTGCGCACGCCGCTCAACATGGTCGAGAAGATCTACGACCCCGCCGGCGCGCCCTACCACCTCATCGGACTCACACACCTGCCGTACCTCGACAAGCTCGGCGACGCGCTCAGCCGCCTGGGCTTCCGCAAGACGGGGCTGGTGCAGGGCATGGAGGGCAACGAGGACCTGCCGGCCAATCGCGGCGTGCGCGTGATCGAGTTCGACGGTGAGGCCAAGCGCGAGTACCGCGTCAACGCCGTCGATTTCGGCCTGACGCCCGCCACGAACGAGGACATCGCGCCCGGCGACGCGATCGATGGCCGGCCAACGCCCGGCCGCAGCGCCGAGCTCACGCTGCACGTGCTCGGTGGCGCGGCGTCCGACGCCTGGCGCGACCTCGTCCTGTTCAACGCGGGCTTCCGCGTCTACCTCGCCGGCCGGGCACCGGATATCGCCGCCGGCATCGAGCGCGCCCGCGGGGCGATCGCGTCCGGCGCCGCCGCCGCGCTGCTCGATCGCTGGCGCGCGACATCCGAAGGCTGATGCGCGAGATCGCCGTCCCACTGCCGCTCGGCCGCGCGCAGGCGATTCGTATCTCGTCGACAGTCTTATGGGTCGCAGCGATCACGACCGTGGCGCTCGCATTGCGCCTCTTCTGGGTGTTCTACACGGACGCCGTGCCCGCCGGCGGCGACCCGAACTGGTATCTCGTCGTCGGCATCAACCTGGCGAAGGGCTTCGGGTACGTCGCGCCGCGCGATCGCAATCTGTACCAGATCGTCGGCCCCGGCCAACCGACGGCCTTCTGGCCGCCCGGCTACCCGTTCGCCTTCGCGGCGCTGTTCAAGCTCTTTGGCGTGAGCGTCACACACGCGAAGGTGCTCAATGCAGCGCTGGGCGCCGCCACAGTGCCGTTCGTCTTTGGCCTAGGATCGTCGATCTTCGGGCGGCGGGCCGGACTCACGTCAGCGCTCGTCTTCGCCGTGCTGCCCAGCGCGATCGTCTGGACGCCGGTGCTATTCCCCGAGCCGCTCTTCACGCTGCTGTTTGTCGCCGCACTGTGGCTGCTCGTTGCGCCTGCGCCGGCTTCCCTGCCGTGGCGAAACGTTGTGGCCTTCGGGCTGGTAACGGGCATGGCGACCCTCACGCGGGGCGAAGGCGCGGTGCTGGTGCCCGTCGCGATCACGTACTGGCTGGCGCGCGGCGGCCTGAGACCGGCGGCGCGACAGGCCGCGGTGGCGCTCGCCGTCATGATCGCGACGATCGCGCCGTGGACCATCCGCAACGCCGTTGAGCTACATGCCTTCGTTCCGGTCTCGACGAACGGCGGGAGCGTGCTGCGCAGCGGCCACTCGCCGGAGGCGACAGGGTACACGCTCTGGACTACGGATGAGGTGAACGGCGTGCCGATGGAGCAGTCGCTCTACCGCCCGGACTGGGAGGTCGAGAGCTACCGCGTGTACACCCGCCGCGCGATCGGCTATGCGTTCACGCATCCGGTGCGCGAGGTGCAGCTCAGCGGCCTGAAGCTCTACCACACATACCGATCGGACGCGGGCATGATGCCGTGGCTCACCACGCTGGGCAGCACGCCGCTCCACCCCGCCGGCCTGCGCGACGCGCTCTGGTACCTGCTGACATACAGCTACTACGTGCTCTTCTTCGCGACGGTCGCGTCCGTGCCGTTCTGGCTGCGCCGCGAGCCGGGCCGCCTATTGCTTTCCGCCGTCTTCGTCTTCTGGTCGCTCTTCCACATCGTCTTTACCGGCGACGTGCGCTACCACATCCCGCTGTTGCCGCTCTTCGCGATCGCCTTGGTGGGTGGCGCGCAGTCGGCCGTCGACGTTGCGCGCGGCGCGTTCGCTCGCCTGAAGGCGGGTCGATATACTACATCCGCCACGCTCGACGCCCCCATCGTCTAGGGGACTAGGACGCCACCCTTTCAAGGTGGAAACCGGGGTTCGAATCCCCGTGGGGGCACCAAGCACGCCATCGCGTTTTCTGGTATACTGAGACAACTTCAATTCAGTGTCCTCGATAAGCAGCCAGGCTCTTCTACTGCACTCGGCGACCTGGAGCACAATAAAGGAGGTCGTCGATGCCTTTCACCGACAAAACACTCACCTGTCAGGACTGCGGACAGCAGTTCACCTTCTCAGCGGATGACCAGGAATTCTACGGGACCAAGGGCTACAGCGAGCCCAAGCGTTGCCCTACGTGCCGCGCCGCACGAAAATCGGAGCGCGGTGACTCTGGTGGCAGAGGGTATAGCTCAGACCGCCAGATGCATGCCGCGGTCTGCGGCGATTGTGGAAAGAACACCGAAGTCCCATTTGAACCGCGCGGCGACCGCCCAGTGTACTGTCGCGACTGCTTCTCAAAGCGGACGCCAGCGCGCAGCCGTTACTAACCGTATCGTTGCGCTTGGGAGCGCGCCAGCGAATGGAGGGCCACATGCGGATGGAGAACCGGCGAGCGAGCACGTCCACAACATTTGCAGACGCAACTTCGGGAGAGGGAATCCTGCAAATGGCCTCAGACGAGAACGGGCTGCTGCTCATGGCATTCCGTCTCTACGACTCCACTGGATGTCTCGTTGTCGACTCTGAGGGTCTGGGAGCATACCCGGATGGCCTCACCGTCCGCTGCGCAAACGGCGAGCTCCTCCTCGATGTTCCGGCAGACTCAGGTGACGACGTTCACTACTGTCTCTACAACAGCGACGGTGCGTTGCTCACGAAGTCCGACGGTGTCCGCACAAGGATCTACCCGCTTCTTCGCATGGAGGGGGTCGGCCGCAACTGGACGCCGCCGTCGCCTGCGCCCGTTGGCGGATCCGCCTGAATAGTCATCCTTCGCGAGAACTCGCCCGCCATCCCTAGCCGCTAGTCACACTCCGGTTAGCCCGGGCCGCCCAGCATCTCGCGCAGCTTCTCGACAAAAGCGGAACGCGGCACGACACTGTCGCAGCCGGCGGCCCGCGCAGCGCGCAGCAACCCGGCCTCGGTGTGACGGCCGAAGGCGAGCACCGGCACACCGCTCTCCGCAGCAGCAGCGACGGCCTCTCGCCAATCGATGCCAGTCACGTGCAGATCGAGGACGAGGCAGTCAGGCTTCGCCGCGAGACTGTCGGACAGGGCATCGTACGCGTCGATCATAACGACGTTGTATCCGAGCGCCGCGCCCTGTGCGCGCAACCGCGACTGGAACAGGACATCGGTGATAACGCCAAGTATGGTGCGCATGTCCGCTGGATTCGCCTTCCCCTCAGCTGTTAGAAGACACCGTAGTTCGACGGCGTGCGCCGAACATGAAGACGGGGCCGCAAGGGCCCCGTCTTGCTAACTGCGCTCGGAACGCAGGGGTCGTCCTACTTTCCGGTGACACCTTTCTTGCCCTTATCCTTCTTAGGCTTCTTGATGTTCTTCGTGCCTTTGTCCTTGCGTCCCATCGTGTCCTCCTCTTCTTGTTCTCGTCGGGATTGTAACACGATCCTCGGACGTGATCGCCGGGACCAGCAGGCGTTAGAGCGCTAG
>JBGQHA010000216.1:0-5180 GCA_041497735.1 Dehalococcoidia bacterium
GCGCGGGCCGCAGCTCTTCGTACGCGAGGTAGAAGACATCGTCGCGGTCGGGTAGCGCGCCGGCCGCCGCGAGACGCCGGCCCGCGTCGAGGAGGGGACGGCGCGTGAGCACGGTGTTCATCTGATCGATGTAGAAGTTGTGGTTCTCCTGGATCGGCAGGTATTGCTGGGAGACGCCGAGCATCATCTCGAAGATCGGTTTCGCCTCGTTGCCGTCGAGCCGGGCGAGCGCTTCGCCGACCATGCGTTCGCGCTCCTCGACGCACTCGCGCTCCTTCAGCGCCGGGTCGGCATCGTCCGGCGCGTCGATCAGGCCCTGCAACGCAGCGAGCGGGATCGCCGGGTCTTCGATCCAGGCCGGATCGGCCAGCTCGAAGGCGTCGCTGCGCCAGCCGTAGCTCTCCAGGTAGCGCAGCAACTCTTGCCAGAACGCTCGCCCCTCTGGTGAAGCCTGCAAGGCGCCCGGCAGCTCCGCGACGGGCGTATCGGAGATGAGCCTGGCGACGGAAGGCTGCCCGAGCGCGCGCCGGCTGAGGTCCCACAGCGCCTTGCCGGCCTCGACGCTCTTGTTCTCGAAGCCCTGCAGCAAGAGGTACGGCTCGTTGCCCTGCGGCTTGCCGAGGAGCTGTTCATACACTTCGGCGAAGCGGCTGGCGGCGCCCATCACCGGGATCACCGCCTGCATGTGGACGTCCCACATCCGCTTGCGAATGCGCTGCGTTTCGTCGATGAAGCCGATGAGGTCTGACGTGCTCATCGCGGCGTAATCGGCGTCACGCAGGCGCTGGTTGGCAGCCTGCACCTCCGGCAGGTATTCGTTCTCCCACGTCTGCGTGAGCGTGGGCAGGCGGCGCATGAACTCCGCCTCGACATCGGGCCACCATGGCGGCGGGAACTCAGTGGCTTCCTTGAGCAGCTCGAAGGAGATATAGAGATACCCGTTGATCGGCAGGGTCTGGTAGTTCAGCGGAATAGCGACGGCCTGGAAGCCGCGGCTCGCGCCTTCGGAGAAGCAGGGCGCCTCGAAGGTCGCGGTGAGCGGCGTCACCGGGTGGGGGAAGTGCACCTGGTCCCACGTCCAGAACGCCGACTCCATCGCCGTGTCCGGCCACTGGACAGGAAAGCCGGGCGGAATGGGAACTGACGCCGTTGTCATGAGCGACGGCATGGTAGCAACGGTCCCGGACGGGTGGCAAGACAGCGCGCGCCGTCGCGGTATGATACGGACGATCGGCGGTATGATGCGGACGATCCAATGTAGCCGAGGAGATCGATGCGACACAACATTCCTGAGTCAGAGGCGCGCCGGCTGCTGGGCGGCGGGCCGGTGGTGCTGGTGACGACGCGGTGGCGAGCCGCATCGAACGTGATGCCGGCGGCGTTCGTGACGCCGCTCAGCTTCGATCCGCCGCTGGTCGGGCTGGCGGTCCACCCGTCGCGGCACACGCATGACATGATCAAGTACAGCGAAGAGTTCGCGCTCAACATCCCGAGCCGCGAGCTGCTCCACCACTGCCAGTATGTAGGTAGCGTGAGCGGTCGGGAGGCCGACAAGTTCGAGCTAACGAAGCTGCCAACCGTGCGCGCCCGCCGCATCGAAGCGCCGCTACTGGAAGGCTGCCTGGGCTACATCGAGTGCGGCGTGGCGGACGCGTACACGGTCGGCGACCACACGCTGTTCGTCGGCAAGGTCGTGGCGGCGCAGGTGGAGAAGGACGCTTTCGACGAGACGTGGCTCCTCGACGACGTCGACCTGAAGCCGCTGCACTATCTGGGGCTGAACTTCTACGCGCTGCTGGGCGACCGGCTGGAGGCGCGCGTGCCGAGCGCGGAGCAGCCCACCTCACCCGAAGAGCGGATCGAGCGCGAGGCCGAGGGAGCGGAACGCGACGCCGTCGAGCGGCGAGAGCGCGAGGAGGCCTGACCGGCCTCTCGGCCGCGGGCCATCTGTCCCTGCATTTCCGGCCGGATGGCCCTTTGGCGCGCCGTGCATAAGGGTATAGTTGTCATGTGCATAAGGATATAGTTATCACGTGTGCATAAGGGCATAGTTACGGCGCGTCAGTTTTGACGACGAGAGCAATCCAAGAAAGGGGAGTACGGCATGACACCCGACCAGGTAACGCAAGCCGTTTACAGCGCCATCACGGGCTCTGGGGAGTCGATTATCGAGGGGACAATCGTTGCCGCCCTGCCGATGCTGTGGTTCGCCCTGATCGCGATCCACCTCGCGAGGCCGTACATCTTGAGGGTCGTGACGAAGTTCAGCCTCCGGCTCGGCGCCGACCTCTGGTGGCTGGTCTACGCCAGCGTGCGTGACCTGCTGTTGGTCGTCATCTTCGTGATGAGCGTTCAGTTCTTCTTTGTCGACCCCTTCATTGCGAACCCGTTCCCGGTCACGGGTGGGCTCGCGGCCGTGTGTGCCCTCGCGGCGCTGGTGATCAAGCTCATCCGGGACGCCGACGACGAGCCGGTCCCGTTCTATGCGGTGAGCGTATTGATCGCGCTCGGATCGGTGCTCTACCTCGTGCCGACGCTCCTCGGCGTGCAGGCGACCGACTTCGGCAACGTCAGCAGCTTTAGCAAGCTCTTCATCTCATCGGAGCACCCCGTGTTTGCCACAGGCCTGACCTACGTCAACATGGCGCTCGCCGGGCTGCTCGGGTTGGTGGCGGTGGGCTACGTCGTCTTCTTCCACTCGGCCATGACGCGTGATCTTCCCGAGGCAGGGGAGAGCGCGACGGCAGGCTCCTGATGGAGAAGGAATTCGCCGTCACTGTCAACGAGAAGACCTGCATCAACTGCGGGATCTGCATGGATGTCTGCCCTATCCGGACGCTTGATATGACGCGAGCTCGCGGCTTCGGACCTGAGGCTACCTTCCTGCGGGACGCGCCCGCTGGCGAGCCGGTCCACGACTGGATGATGACCGTCCCTATCCAGGTCGACCACTGCAACGGCTGCACTATCTGCGTCCGCGAATGCCCCACAGAGGCGATCACCATCCAACAAGTGGCCGAGCGCCCGGCATGCGCCCCGCGCCAGGGGCCGATCCTCGTCGAGCCCCGCCACCTGGGCGGTCGCTGGGCGCCGCTCGCCTCGTACACCCGCGCTGCGATGAAGGTGCAAGAGCCACGCGAGGCGCACGACCCCTGGGGCAAGGATGTCCGTTGGCGCATCGCCAAGCGCATCGCCCCGTGGCAAGTCTGGCGCACGTGGACGAGCAGGTCCGGAAGTACTGGGTCTACCGGCCCTGATGCAGACAAACAGTCGCCACGAGGAGGTTCGAGATGACTATCTTAGCCCTCACCCCTGACCAGTTGACCGAAGCTCTCAGTCAGGCGTTTCATACCGGGTTCCGCGACTTCCTGGTAGGGACGCTGGTGGCGGCCCTCCCGATGTTCTGGATCGCGACGCTCGCCTTCTACCTGATGCGGCCGTACGCGATCCGGACGCTGCGCAAGCTCTCGCTGCGTTTTGCAGCGGACGTGTTCTGGCTCTCCTACGTGCTGCTCCGTGACGGCGTACTGATCGTCACGTTCGTCGTCAGCCTCTTCTTCTTCTATCCGAACCTCCTGCACGACAACGCGCTGCCGATGACGGCCTCGCTCTCGGCCGTCTTCGTGCTCTGGGCACTACTGGTCAAGATGGTGCGCGATCCCGATGAGAGCCCCAGCGACTACCGGCTCAGCGTTATCCTGCTCGTGATCGGCTCAGTTCTCTATCTCGTGCCGCTGACGCTCGGTGTCGAGGTTGGCTCGCAGAGTCACCTGAGCTGGGCGGCCAAACACCTGACCTCAGACTCCAACTTCAGGGTCGCGATCGGCATCTTCTACGTATCGCTCGCACTCGTGGCGGCGACGGGGGTCTACATCTTTGGCTACGTGATCACACAGTCCGCGCCGAAGCGCGCCCTTCGTCCCGCAGAAGGCGGGAGCAAATCGCCGGCCGCAGCCCGTCCGTGACCCCTCGCGGGCGAGCCCTGCCGAAGCCGGCGGGTAGGGAGGCAGCGGCCAGAGGGCCGCTGCCTCTTCTACGGGGGGTTGACAAGCTCGCAGAATCGGTGTTATCGTCTCTCTCAGAACACTCGTTCCGAAAGAAAGATCGGGAGGGACACTGCCGTGAAGGGACTTTCCACCAAGCAGAAGTCGATCCTGGACTTCATCCGCCAGTTCATCCGCGACAAGGACTATCCGCCGAGCATTCGGGACATCCAGATCGGGTGCAGCATCAGCTCCACCTCGGTGGTGGACTACAACCTGAAGGCGCTCGAGCGGCTGGGACATATCCGGCGCGACCGGGAGGTCTCGCGGGCGATCGAGCTGTTGGACGGCCGCGGCCGCAGGCCCCAGACCGTGCCGGTGCCGATCATCGGGACGATCGCCGCGGGGGAGCCGATCCCCGTGCCCTCCCCGGACACGTGGTCGGGTGTCGATTACGACAACATGGTCGAAGTGACGCAGGACATGACGAACGGCAAGGAGCATGTGTACGCCCTTCGCGTGAAGGGCACCTCGATGATAGACGCGCTCGTCAACGACGGCGACCTCGTTATCATGGAGGCGACCAGCTCGGCCGACAACGGCGATATGGTGGCGGCGTGGCTGAAGCGGGAGCAGGAAGCGACGCTCAAGCGCATCTATGTCGAGGACAGCCGCGTACGGCTGCAGCCCGCCAACGTGACCATGCAGCCGATCTTCACCGAGCTGGACAACGTCGAAGTGCAGGGCAAGGTCCTCGCGACGATCAGCCACCGCGGATAAGGGCCAGGCGATTCTCCCAGCCGGCGGTATACTGCGGCTGCAGGGTGACGCAGCCGTGGACGACTTCCTCCTCGAACTACGAGACCTCTCCGTTCACTACAGCAACGGCACGAAGCGGCTGAAGGCCGTCGATGGCGTCAGCTTCGGCCTGCGCGGCGGCAGCATCCTCGCGCTCGTCGGCGAGAGCGGCTGCGGCAAGACATCGATCGCCCTCTCGATCCTCGGACTCCTGCCGGACCAGGGCAACCTGGCAGGCGGCGATGTGCTGTTCGACGGCAGATCGCTCGGCTCGATGTCGCCCGCCGACGTGCGCCGGCTGCGCGGCCGCGAAATCTCGATGATTTTCCAGGACCCGGCGAGCGGCCTAAACCCCGTGCTGACCATCGGGAAGCAGGTGGAGGAGATCGTGCGCGTGCA
>JBGQHA010000217.1:0-5165 GCA_041497735.1 Dehalococcoidia bacterium
GAGACCAGCCCGCGCGG
Organism: Dehalococcoidia bacterium; assembly: GCA_041497735.1. Classification (GTDB taxonomy): domain Bacteria; phylum Chloroflexota; class Dehalococcoidia; order DSTF01; family RBG-16-68-14; genus JBBDXS01. The sequence goes on from JBGQHA010000217.1 coordinate 18, forward strand.
GGAACGCGCGTTCGATATCTATTCGTTGCTGCTCAGGGAGCGCATCATCTTCCTGGGCACGCCGATCGACGACCAGATAGCGAACCTGATCATCGCCCAGCTCCTCTACCTGGACCGAGAGGACCCGGACAAGGACATCCACATGTACATCAACTCGCCGGGCGGCTCGATCACCGCCGGCCTTGCGATCTACGACACCATGCAGCTCACCCGCGCCGACGTGGCCACCTACTGCATCGGCGAGACGGCCAGCATGGGCACCGTGCTGCTGGCGGCCGGCACGCCGGGCAAGCGCTACGCGACGCCCCACTCCACCATCCACATGCACCAGGCCGGCACCACGGGCATCCGCGGCCAGGCGGCGGACGTCGAGATCGCCGCCAAGGAGCTCATCCGCCTGAACGAGATCATCAGGGGCGTGCTCGTGCAACACACGGGACAGGACGTCGAGCGCATCCGCCGCGACTTCGACCGCGACTTCTTCATGGATGCCAACCAGGCGAAAGACTACGGTATCATCGATGAGATACTGAGCCGTGCCAACGGCACCGGTATCGGCTAGAGCGTTCGGACAGAGAAGGACAGGAACAGGCGCATGACGAGCACCCGAAGCGGTAAGGTTCAATACCACTGTTCGTTCTGTGGTAAGAACCAGGATCAGGTCAAGCGCCTGATCGCCGGCCCCGGCGCCGTCTACATCTGCGACGAGTGCGTCGAGCTGTGCCGCGAGATCATCGACGAAGAAGTCTCAGGGGCGATCAGGCCCAAGACAGGCAGCCAGCGCGTCCCGCCGCCGAAGGAGATCCAGGGTCAACTCAGCCAGTACGTCATCGGCCAGGAGCAGGCAAAGAAGGTGCTCTCCGTGGCCGTCTACAACCACTACAAGCGTATCAACTCGAGCGCCGGCAACGACGACGTGGAGCTGGAGAAGAGCAACATCCTGCTCCTGGGTCCCACGGGCTGTGGCAAGACGCATCTTGCCCGCACGCTCGCTCGCATCCTCGACGTGCCTTTCACCATCGCCGACGCGACGGCGCTGACCGAGGCCGGCTACGTCGGTGAGGACGTGGAAAACATCCTCCTCCACCTGATCCAGTCCGCCGACTTCGACATCCAGCGCGCCGAGCGCGGCATCGTCTACATCGACGAGATCGACAAGATCGCGCGCAAGGGCGACAACCCATCGATCACCCGTGACGTTTCCGGCGAAGGCGTGCAGCAGGCTCTGCTGAAGATCATCGAAGGGACGGTCGCCAACGTGCCGCCGCAAGGCGGGCGCAAGCACCCGCACCAGGACTTCATCCAGATCAACACCGCGAACATCCTGTTCATCTGCGGCGGCGCATTCGAAGGCCTCGACAAATTCGTCGAGCGAAGGCTCGCCCGCGACCGCCGGTCGATCGGCTTCCGTGCGGATTATGTCAGCAAGAAGGGCCAGGACCGGGTGGACGAGCTGCTGAAACACGTCACCCACGATGACCTGCTTCAGTACGGCCTGATACCGGAGTTCGTCGGCCGGCTGCCCCTCTGCGTGAGTCTCGAGGCGCTGGGCAGCGAGGAACTGCGCCGCATCCTCACGGAGCCGAAGAACGCGCTGCTCAAGCAGTTCCAGAGCTTCTTCATGATGGATGGCGTCGAGCTGTCATTCACGGACGACGCCCTGCAGGCCTGCGCTGAGGAGGCGATCAGCCACAAGACCGGCGCGCGCGGCCTGCGCACCGTCCTGGAGGACACCCTTCTGGACGTGATGTACGAGATCCCATCTCGCAGCGACGTGAAGAAGTGCGTCGTGACGGGCGATGTCATCCGCAACCGGCAACACCCGCTGATGCTGAGCCGCAGCGGGCAGGCCGTACCTAAGGACGCATCAGTTCCCGAGCCGGAAGAAGAAGCCTCAGCCTAAACTCCGTCCTCACTGGGCCCCCCTTACGCCCAGCATCTGCTATAGTGGCATGTCACACCTTTCTGTCGGCGGGACGCCTATCTCGCCGACTTTGTCCGTAGCAGCAACGCTGACCCGAATCACGAGGTGAGAACATGACTACCGGCAAAATCACTCGAATCGTCAGGGACCGAGGGTTCGGCTTTATCCAGGCCGAAGGATCTTCGGAAGAGGTGTTCTTCCACAGAAGCGCCCTGGAGAGCGGCTCGTTCGATGCGCTGAACGAAGGCGCCGCAGTGGAGTTCGAATCGGAGCCTGATCCCAAGCAACCGAACCGGAGCCGAGCGGCCAAAGTCCGCCCCACCTCCTGAGGAGCCCCGTTTGGCCACAGTGTTCGTAGGGAACCTATCGCCTGATGTCACCGACAACGACCTGCGAGAGGTCTTTGCCGCATACGGGAAGATCCTTTCCTTACGCCTGCTTACCCGCCGCGGGCTAGCGTTCGTCGAGCTAGAGTCTCCCGCGGCCGCTGCCGCCGTGGAGGGCCTGCGGGGCAGGCAGCTCCACGACCGGACGATGGACGTGGCGCTGGACCAGTCCTCGCCCGGAGGAAGGCGCCGGGGTGGCCGCCGGCGGTAAAGCGCGAACAGAGGGGAGCCAGCACCACGAGAGCAGGAACGAAGAAGCCGGGCACCTCGACTATCTTCGTCGACTCAGCCTCCGGCGAGGACATCTTCGAGTTGGCTGTCGACCCCGAAGGGCTGGTACAGATCGCCTACCATCTGTACGACTCCAAGGGCTCACTCGTAGCCGAATCTAGCGGCCTCCAACACTTTCCGGATGGTCTGACCGTCCGCTGCAAAGCGGGTGAGCTCTTGCTCTCCGTTCCTCGCGACAACGACAAGCCGATCCGCTACCGCCTCTACAACCACCAGGGCTCCCTCCTCACGTCATCTGATGGCGGGCGAACGAGGATCTACGGCCTCCTGCGCATGGGCCGGCGGGACCAGAAGGGCGCCCGCAGCGACTAGCTGGCTATCGCTGTCTCTGAAGGAAGAGCCGAGCCGTCGCGCTCGGCTTTCGTTGTCATTGAGGGACAACAGCGTCGCCGATGCGCACCTCGGCAGGTTCGACCACGGTGCAGTACACGCCGAAGTTCGCCTCCTTCGGCTGGTCCGTCCGATACGAGGTGATGATCCTCAGCGTATTGAGGTCCGTTTCGCCGGTCTCGGGGCTGTGCGTGGTCACCACGCAGCGTTGATCGGCCATTTTCACTCGCAGCAGCGCGCCTCCCACACGGACCTCCCGCCCGATCCAGCTGTCCTCCTCGTGCGGGGATGCTCCCGAGAGGTAGAGGTTCTGCCGAAACCGCCGCCCGTCGACGCCATCCCGCCCGGCAGCCTTGGCGAGCGCCTCGACGGACGCCAGAGAACACATCGATAGCGGATAAGCGTCGAACGAGCTGCCGGGCTTCTCGACCTTCACGAGCCGAAGCGGCCTGCCGGCGAACGCCGATAGCGCCTCGTTCCACCCGCCAACCACGAGCCGCCCTCCTACCGTCTGGACAAAGAACTTGGCCGACGCGGCATCCCCCAGCTCGGGCACGCCGCAGACCGAGCGGCCATCAGGAAACGCGAGGGCCAGCTCGCCGCTCGACACCTCATAGGTGGGCAGCACCTGCACGAGCGACGCGACCTCTCGTTGGGTGACGAGCTCGCCCTGCTCGTCGACGATGAAGAAGGCCCGGTCGCCGGGGATGCCGGGCTTATCGAGGAGCGCCTGATTTAGCTCGACCAGCGCCAGCGACTTCACAGGCGCCGCGTACAGGCAGTCGATTCTTATCACGGCGCTCCCTCCCGAGATAACGTCCAGGCCCAGTGGAACGCCCAGCACGGCGCTTCAGGAATGAAGTACAGGGAAGTGTAAGGATCAGGCCTTAGGGTTGACCGGCGGCTGTGGCGGCCAGGGGGTCGTGCAATTGCTCGGGATGCGTCCGAACACGAACTGCAGGTCGCTGATATCGATGTCGCCGTCACCCGCCGTCTGCCCGGACGGCTCCAGGTCGTAGCGCGTGCCGTAGAACAGGCTCCCCACCGTCGACGCCCAGCGGAACGCCACCTGCTGCGCGTCCATCACGTCCACAATGCAGTCCCCCGTCACATCGCCCTCGAGGTAGCGGACTGTCACGTCTCCGTCCTCGCAGGAGAAGATCGGTATCGGGTGCCCCTGCAGGTCCGATAGCTCGCACCCCTGGTTGAGGATCTGCACCGCGATGCCGTTGTCCTGGTTCGGCAGGATCTGCGAGTACAGCTCCGGCTGCGGCCGCACGACAACATCCGCGAGATGGCGGCCGTCCGCTGTGTGGGTGTCTGGGAAGACGTTCTTGCCAGGCGAGACGCAGCCAATCCGCGCGATCCCCTCGAGGCTCGAGTTCGTCGCGTCCTGGATCGTGCAAATCATCGCGCTCGCCGCAGGCCCCGGCACCAGCTGCACGCAGACCAGGCTCGGGTCGTAGCGCACTTCGAACTCGAACGCACCCAGCTGCTGCGGCTGCGATGGATCCTTCGGGTCCGGGCGATCCGGGATCGGCACGTCGAGCTGCTCCGCGTACGTGACGCCGTTGGTGCTGCCCAGGCAGGTCTGCGGCGGGAACTTCGCGCCCTGCTTGGTCAGGAACAGGTTCTGGAGCGCCGGCACCTTCTGCATGCGCGGGAGCCCGCCCGGCGTCGCGGTCGCATTAATCACGACCGTCCCGGGCGTCGCTGTCGGCGTGAAGGTGTTCGTCTTCGTGGGCGTAAACGTATTCGTCGCCGTCGGCGTGAACGTGTTGGTCTTGGTCGGCGTGAACGTGTTCGTCGCCGTCGGGGTGAAGGTGTTCGTCGGCGTCGGCGTGCGGGTGCTGGTCGGGGTCGGCGTAAACGTTATCGTCGGTTCAATCGTGTTGGTCTTCGTGGGCGTGAACGTATTCGTCGTCGTCGGAGTGAACGTATTGGTAGACGTCGGCGTGAATGTATCCGTCGCCGTCGGCGTGAACGTGTTCGTGGCGGTCGGCGTGAACGTGTTCGTGGCGGTCGGCGTGAACGTGTTCGTGGCTGTCGGCGTGAACGTGTTCGTGGCTGTCGGCGTGAACGTGTTGGTGGACGTCGGCGTGAAGGTGTTCGTCGCGTGTATCGTATTCGTCGGCGTGGGCGTGAAGGTGTTGGTGGCGGTCGGCGTGAACGTGTTCGTGGCGGTCGGCGTGAACGTGTTCGTGGCGGTCGGCGTGA
>JBGQHA010000218.1:0-5159 GCA_041497735.1 Dehalococcoidia bacterium
CGTCGTCACGCCGCGGTCCTTCGCAAGGGCGACCATGGGCAGCACGCCGTGCGCGTGGCGCACCGCGCCGTCGAGCGCAAGCTCGCCCAGGAAGACGGTGCGATCGACCTCAGCGACCGCCTGCTCCGTCGCGATGAGCACCCCGACGGCGATCGGCAGATCGTACGCCGGGCCTTCCTTGCGCAGGTCGGCCGGCGCCAGGTTGACCGTGATGCGCCGGAGCGGGAACTGGAAGCCCGAGTTCTTGATGGCGGAGCGGACGCGCTCCTTCGCCTCCTGCACCGCGGTGTCCGGCAGGCCGACGATGGCGAAGAAGGGCATGCCCTTGGCGATATCGACCTCGACCTCGACCAGCTCGCCATCGAGGCCGACCACCGCACAAGAGAAAACTTTCGCCAGCGCCATCCTTGGCCCCTCGTTTGAGATCGAAACAGCCGTTCGCGGAGAGCGCCCTGATTATGGGCGAGAAGAGCCCGAGGAAGCAAGCTGCCGGACTAGTGGAACGAAGCGCGCAGCCGCCGTGCAAGCAAGGCGCTTCCCACGAGACCGAATCCGACCAGCGCGAGAAGTTTCGCAGGCCAGCGAGTGACGTCCGACGGGCCTCCCATGCCGGTGGACGGCAGTCCTGCAGGCTTGAGCGTGAGCGGGATCTGGACGACATTTATCGGTGAGCCGTCCTTTGCACTCACCTCGAACACCCAAAGGCATGCGCTGATCGACGACGTCACCGAAAACGCCACGTTGGTGCTGAACGGGGATAGCACCTGGCCCTCGGACGCATTCGTCGTTGTGTCCACCAGCACGCCATTCGCGTCCATGAGCTTGATGCTTACGGTTGCCTCGAATACTCGCGCCTGGCCCTCGACAGGGATCGGGCTCGTAACGGAGGTACCTGCAGTTGGCGATGTGACGATGATGCTCGGGTCCGAAGGGTCGACGGGGCTTGGATTTGCTTGACAGACGTTCTGCTGAGCGATGACGGCTCCCCCGCCAAGGGTCGCGGTGGTGAGCCCGAGAGCGGCGAAGAACAGCGGGATGCCAAGAATCGACAGCTTCATGCTAGGCCCCCTTCTTCCCGCCGCCACCGGCAGTATCGTCTGTCCTCACTCCGTCTGTCAAAGCGCGTCGGCGATCTGAGAGACCCTGCGTGCGCTGCAAGACGAGGAACGCGAGCCCGCCGGACGTCGCTCTTAGCACGTAAGTCGTGGAGCTTCGGCCACAGTAGTCAAGCGGCCGCCCTGTCCTCATAGCGGCCATCTTACGGCAGCGACGGGCTGCTCGCTTGTCAGCGCATTGTAAGCGCGCGGGAATCGGAATCGGTCGCCCCTAGGCCTAGTATCGACTCAAGAAACGCCTAGCACATCGACAGGAGGGGCAGCGTATGCAGGCAAGCTGAACGGACTAGACCAAGCGTGGCGGCCCCAAAGCCGCCACTCCAACCAATCCGAAAGGAGAACCAACATGAACAACCAGCAGGCAACCACCAAGGGGCTTTCAGCGGAGAGGAGCTTCACCATGCGAGCACCAAAGCGCCTCGGGATGTCCCTATTGGCCATCACCCTCGGCGCGCTTGTTCTCTTTGGCACCATGTCCACCTCGACGGCGCACGCGGGCTCCGGCATCGTGGGAACGCGCCAGACCATCGTGGGCTGCTACGAAAACCAGCTCATCGCAACCGTCGACATGCGATCGACACAGAGCCACTGGCAGGGACAGACGATCTTCGTCGGAGGCACGCCCACTCAGGCGGGCGCCTATCGCATCCACGTCTTTTACTCTCCCACCAGCGCCCAGGGTCCCTGGACCTACTCCGGATACTCCAGTGACTGGTACAAGATACCGGTACTCGGGGACGACTTCGGGAACCAGCCAACGGCAGCGTTCATGGACGTCCAGAATCTCCGGACCAGCAAGTGGGAAAGCGCCGCGCGCCAGGTTCGGCTCCTGCGCCCGGGCTTCTACCGCGTGGCCGTTGATTACTACTGGTACCCAACACAGTTCGTGATCAGCGGCAGCGTCTACGAGTGGGGCAACTACTACTACGACGGCACGCCACTGAACGTGTTCGCTTACGCGCAGGGTGATGCGTGTAAGGTCTGAAGGTCGCCCGCTACCGGATTCGGCCCCTCGAAGGACATCAGCGAAGACCGCGCCCAGGCGCGGGCCTTCGCTGATCGTTCACCCGCCGGGGCCGTGGCGCGATGACGGCGCAAGCGGATTCACGTGCGCCGGTTCTGGATTGGAAGCCGCGCTGCCGCTACTGCAACAAGAAACTGGCCAACTACCTCGCGCGGCCCTGGAGCATCACCTGCGTGCGCTGCAAGACGCCCAACGCAGCCGGGCTAGTCAGCGGCCCTAAGTCAGCAAGGTCCTCGATCGCTTCCGCGGCGGCGCGCAGCTAGGCCGCCTTTGCCTGCAGCCGCGTCGATCCCGCGTGGGTCCCAGGGGTTGAATCGCCCCGGGTATCCGTAGTCGTCGCATCGTCGCGTAGAAGGAGCGTCCGACGGGTGTCCTGTAACTCATGCGCCCTCGATGCGTTTACAAGAGTCAGGAGGGGGAGGAGGAGAGGCGGGGCTCCCCGAATCCCCTCACAGGAACGCCCCAACTTCGGGGCGTTCCTTCCTATTGACAGCGCGCCACCAACGCTGGTATCGTGTGTGCACAATCGAATAGCGAAAGCAGCCGCGAACAGGGCGAGTACGCCGCGAAGCGGGACTCAGAGAGCCGGATAAGGTGAGAGCCGGTGTCAGCGCCGCGACGGAATGGACCTGGGAGCTGCGGACCGAAAGTCCTTGGCCGGATGAGTAGGCTCCGCCGGAGGGGCACCGTTAGCAGAGCCCAGGGTATCGTCGCCTCAGGTGACCGTACCTGAGATGAGATATCCGCCGCTCGGCGGATAACTAGGGTGGTACCGCGAGTTGACCCTCGCCCCTGTGGGCGAGGGCTTTTTGTTTGCCGCGAGACGGCGAAAGGAGGACGTGAACCATGCAGACTAAATTCGTACTTCAGGAGAGCGAGCTTCCGGAGGCCTGGTACAACATCGTCGCCGATCTGCCGCAGCCGCCCGCGCCGGTGATCCACCCCGGCACGAAGCAGCCGATCGGCCCGGCCGACCTCGCGCCGCTCTTTCCGATGGCGCTCATCCAGCAGGAAGTCGCCACCGATCGGTACATTCCCATCCCTGAGGAGGTGCGCGAGGTGTACCGCCTGTACCGGCCGTCGCCGCTCTACCGCGCGCACAGGCTGGAGCGCGCGCTCGATACGCCCGCGCGCATCTACTACAAGTACGAGGGCGTCAGCCCGGCCGGCTCCCACAAACCGAACACCGCTATCGCGCAGGCGTACTACAACAAGCAGGAGGGCGTGACCCGTCTCGCGACGGAGACGGGCGCCGGGCAGTGGGGTTGCGCGCTCGCGATGGCCTGCAGCTTCTTCGGCTTGGAGCTCAAGGTCTACATGGTGAAGGTGAGCTATCAGCAGAAGCCCTACCGCCGCTCGATGATGGAGGTCTGGGGCGCGCAGGTCGTCCCCAGCCCCAGCTCCGACACGAACGCCGGCCGCGCGATCTTACAGCAGGACCCGAACTCGCCCGGCTCGCTCGGCATCGCCATCAGCGAGGCGGTCGAAGACGCCGCGACGCGCGACGACACGAAGTACGCGCTGGGCAGCGTGCTGAACCATGTGCTCCTGCACCAGACCGTCGTCGGCCAGGAGGCGCTCAAGCAGATGGAGCTGGCTGGCGACGAGCCCGACGTCGTCATCGGCTGCATCGGCGGCGGGTCGAACTACGCCGGGCTGGCGTTCCCCTTCGTGCGACGGCGGCTGGTCGAGGGCGCGAAGACGCGCTTCATCGCCGCCGAGCCCGAGGCCTGCCCGTCACTCACCAAAGGCGAGTACCGGTACGACTTCGGCGACACGGCGGCGATGACGCCGCTCACGAAGATGTACACGCTGGGACACACCTTCGTGCCGCCGGGGATCCACGCCGGCGGGCTGCGCTACCACGGGATGGCGCCGCTCATCTCCCAGCTCTACGACACGGGCGTGATGGAAGCGCGCGCCTACCCGCAGAGGAAGGTCTTCGACGCGGCGGTGCAGTTCGCGCGCACCGAGGGGATCATCCCCGCGCCGGAAAGCGCGCATGCGATCCGCTGCGCGATCGACGAAGCGCTAGCGGCGAAGGAAGCGGGCGAGCGACAGGTGATCCTGTTCAACCTTTCGGGTCACGGCCACTTCGACCTCGGCGCGTACGACCAGTACTTCGCCGGCAAGCTGGAGGACTACGCGTACCCGGCGGAAGCCGTCCGCGAGGCGATGAAGGCCGTACCGGTGGTCTAGGAGGCAGACGCATGACTACTCTGAAGAAGCGCATACTGACCGGCGTCCGCCCGACGGGCTCGTTGCACCTCGGGCACTACATCGGCGCGCTCGAGAACTGGGTGCGCCTTCAGCGGGAGTACGAGTGCTTCTTCCTCATCGCGGACTGCCAGGTCTCTGATTACGCCGACGACATTGACACGGTTCGCCAGTCTGTCTTCGAGGTCGCACTCGACTGGCTCGCGGTCGGCCTCGATCCCGAGAACAGTCACTTCGCGATCGAGAGCATGATCCCGGAGCACCACGAGCTGTCGCAGTGGCTCTCGTGGTATACGCCGCTGGGCATGCTCCAGCGCAACCCGACGCTGAAGGCAGAGATGGCCGATCTCGGGACGAAGTCGGTGCCCGTCGCCTTCTTCAACTACCCGATCATGCAGGTGGCCAACATCCTCATGCCCAAGGCGCACCTGGTGCCCGTCGGCGAGGACCAGCTCCCGCACGTCGAGATGACGCGCGAGATCGCGCGGCGCTTCAACCGCGTCGTGGGCGATATCTTCCCTGAACCCGAAGCGCTCGTCGGCCGCGTGGCGCGCCTTGTCGGTGTCGACGGCAACGCGAAGATGAGCAAGTCGCTCGGCAACGCGATCTACCTCAAGGACGACGAGAAGACCGTGACGAAGAAGGTGTCGCGCATGTACACCGACCCGACCCGCATCCACGCGACCGACCCGGGGCACGTGGAGGGCAATCCCGTCTTCATGTATCACGACGCCTTCAACCCCGATACGGCCGAAGTGCAGGACCTCAAGGAACGCTACGTCGCCGGCAAGGTGGGGGACGTC
>JBGQHA010000219.1:0-5079 GCA_041497735.1 Dehalococcoidia bacterium
ATCGCTTGCGCGGAGAAAGTGACTGTTGTCGGTGCGTACCAGGAGCGGTAGGTCGGTCTGGTCTTTGATGAAGTCAGCGTCGTACAGCCCCTCTTCAATGAGGAACTGGCACATGCCGAGCGCCAGCGCCGAATCCGTTCCCACGCGCACCGGCGCATGGTAGTCGGTATGGAGCGCTGAGGGGCTGTAGTCGGGTGCGACGAGAACAACTTCGGCGCCGTTGTAGCGCGCCTCCGCGACGAAGTGGTACCAGGGGATCACCGTGTAGATCGGGTTGCAATGCCAGATGAGCACCAGCTCGGAATGGAAGTAGTCGTCGACGCTGGGCGCCGGATCGAACTTGCCGTAGGTGATGTAGAGGCCGGGGCTGAAGTCGTTGATCTCTGCCTGGACGTCGGTTGTGATGCCGCCAAGGCGGCTAATGAGAGAGCTGGCGCAGATCAGCACCTGTATGCCGCCCTCGGCGGGCTCGCCGATTCGAACGATCGACTCTGGCCCGACCTCCTGGATGGCATCGATGAGCTTGTCGGCGATGTCGGAGAGCGCCTCGTCCCAAGAGACGCGCTCCCACTTGCCGGAGCCCCGCTTCCCGATCCGCCTCATCGGATACAGCGTGCGCTCTTTGCCGTCGAGCATCTGGCTCCACATGGCCCCCTTCTGGCAGCCGGCCGGGTTCATGTCCGGCACGCCCGCCTCGATAGGGGTGAATGTCCCCGACTGCTCTTCTCGCACGACCTTGCCATCGCGGACGAAGACGCGATGGGGGCAATTGCTCGGGTAGCAGTCGACACAGTGGCTCCCCCACGCGACGCTGTCCCAGCGCCAGCGCTGGCGGTACTCGTCCTCCGAGCGGCGTCCGTTGTTCTTCCCGTTGGTCTTCGTTGGCATGGATCACCTCCGCTTGGCTTCGGCCGCCCGTCGTGGCCTCGCGGCGTGCGCAGGCAGCAAGGCACGCGCCCGCTCGAGCTCCTCCGGCCTATTGATGTTCAGGAACGACGCGAGGCTGGGGTCCCACTGCTCCACCAGGTGTCGTGGAACTTCCCGAACACGAAGTGATACGAGAAGATCTACGAGGCTCCGTTCACCTCGCTCCAACTGGCGGTCGATGTCGGGCAGGATGCTTCTATGGTAGAGGCCGGGAAGCGGCTCCAGGCGATCGCTTGAGTGTGCGCAGATGACGTCGAGGCCGTTCTTCCGCTCACTCAAGAGCCCTTGGAGCAGGCCGGGCGCAAGGAAAGGCTGATCGCAGGCGGCGACAAGGGCCCACTCGGCCGGCAGCCAGCGCAAGAGCGCCTGCAGCCCCCCGAGCGGTCCGGCGTTCTCGATCTCGTCGCGGACGACAGCAATGGTGTGCGCGGTCAACGGAACCGGCTGGCCGGGCCGCAGCACGAGAGCTACCTCGAGCCCCGCCGAGCACAGAGCATCGAGAACGTGGCGGACAAGCGTCGTGTCGCCCAGTAGCAGCGACGGCTTGTCGCCGCCGATGCGCCGGCCCCGTCCGCCGGCGAGGACAGCTCCGATGACGTCAGCGGCCATGCTGGGTCTCCCGCTTGCGCGCGCCCGTGCCGGACTTGTAGTAGGCTTGACCGGAGCACGCGCGGCAGAGGATGCTACCGCCGACGGTCTCCTCACGGCCGTCGTTCACGCCTTCCTGACAGATGGCGCAGATCGCGCGGCTCTGCGGGCGGCCGGGCAGGTCGTTCTCGCTGAGCTCCACATGCACTTCTTCGAACCTGAAGAGCTCTTCGTTCGGGAGCGCCTTGTAGGCGCGCAGTTGGGCCAGGTGACGATCGCTCTCTTCCGGCGCGAAGCGCTGAGCCGCTTCCCGCGCGCTCTCCAGCGCGCTGACGCGCACGGCGCGGCCGGTCGCCGTGTCGACGAAGGTCGCCGCGAGCTTTCCATAGTCGATGAACTTGAGTGTGCGCTTGCCTAGCGAACAACCGGTAACGGTCTGGACCGCGTCGGTGCCGCAGCGGTCTGTCTCGACGAACACGATGAGACGCTTCGAGGACTTTGGGTCCGCTATGCCGAGGCGGTCGCAGGCGGCGACTGCCATCCGCACGCCGAGCACTTGGCCGGGGCAGAGGTGCCCGTGCTGACGGCCGGCCTCGGCCAGAAGCGACGGCAGGTTCCAGGCCGGCGTCCTGCTAGCACCGCCGAGCAGGCGCTGCTCGATAAGGTCGGTCAACTCCGCGACCTGGTCGGGCAGGAAGTGCGGCGCATCGATTGCCAGGTTTCTTCCACTCGTCACGACCGCCCAGGTCTCCCCCAACGTCTGCGGCGGCTCGAGGCCGAGCTCCGGCCGGTAGACGATGATCTTCGGCAGCGGGCTGCGCCGCAAGCCTTCGATCAGCACCAGGTCATACGAACGGTCGACAAGGCGGAGTAGCCCCTCGAGTGGCTCGTCGCGGTCGACCAACCGCACCATCGCGACTTTGGAGGACGACGCGATGATGGTCGTACCGCTCCCAGCGTACCGGTGCCGCCAGGTGTCCTTGCCCGGCAGATCGATCTCGAAGTCATGGGCATCGTGCTTGATGGTTGCGACTTTCCGGCCCCGGGCCGTCAGCTCTGGCAGCAGCCGCTCGATCAGCGTGGTCTTGCCGGAGTTCTTGTTGCCGACGATGCAGATGCAGGCCGTCATGCGCCGTCCTCCTGTCCTCCCGCGCTCGCCAACTCGGGCGACTGGCGCAGAAGGCTGAGCTCTGCTCGGGTCAGCGCGCGGGCGAGCCACGTCAGGGCGGCATAGCAGGCCGGCGGGTTGAGGCCGGCGAGGCGGTCGTCCAGCGCTGGCAGCCACGAGACCAGATGTCGCTCCAGGAAATCGGCCTGCGCGCGGCGATACGGCACGGAGTCTTCGCGGCGGCCGAGCGCCGTCGCTTCTTTGAAGGCGAGAAAATGCATGAACTCCAGCTCGGTCGAGATGTGGTCCGGCAGCTCGCCTTTGCCCTGCTCCACCGAGAGGCCGAAGTAGTTGTAGAAGCGGGTCAGCTCTTCCATCACGGCCTTGCGCCCGCCCCGATAGATGCCGCTGTAGAGCGGACAGGGCGGCACGCCGAGGCCGACCTCGAAGAGCCGCAGGTAGTCCGCCTGAAAGTCGATGTAGTCCCCGCAGGCGACCAGGCCCTCGAGCGCCGGCGCGAGATCGTAGGCGAGGGGCTGGCAGGCCAGCGCCACGTCGTCGCGATAACGGCCCGCCGTGAGCGCCTCAAAGAACGTGCGGTCCGGATAGAGAAAGCCATCGGCGAGCAGACGGTAGAGCCTGCTACGCGCGGCGGCGTGGACTTGTTCAACCGAGCTGGCTGTCGCCGTAACCATCACGCCTTCACCGTGGGCCGGTTCAACTCGCCCGGGTCGTTCACGAACGGGATGAACATATCTTGCCAGCGGTAGGCGATCAGGATGTCGATGAGTTCGGACTTCTCCTGGCGGCGCGCCTTCTCCATCTCCTGCTTCAGCGTCGCCAGCGCGCCGTCGACATCCGGGCCGAAGAGCGACCGCAAGTACTCCATCGGGATGCGTGGGTTCTCCTCGTCGACCTCGCCGTTCTCGTCAAAGCGCGACGGCGCCAGCGGCGGCACGTAGTAGACGTTCGGCTCGGTGCCGAACTCAGGATGGAGCCGGATCGCCACCTTCCACTTGTTCACCAACTTGTAGACATCGCTGTCCGGATCATCGAGATAGCCGAAGTGACGCACGCGGCCCGGGCACTGGCGCACGCAGGCGGGTGCGACGCCCTGCTCCAGTCGCGCGAAGCACATCACACACTTCTGCGAGATAAACCGCATCGGGTTGAAGTAGATGCGCTTGTAGGGGCAGGCCTCCATGCAGAAGCGGTAGCCATCGCAGCGGTCTTCGTCGATGAGGACGATGCCGTCTTCCTCGCGCTTCAAGATGGCCTGACGGGGGCAAGCCGCGAGGCAGGCCGGGTTCGCGCAGTGCATGCAGATGGTGGGTAGATAGAAGTAGTAGCTGTTGGGGTATTCGCCGGCGCCCTGGTCCTCGTCCCAGTTGGGGCCCCAGTCGGGCGCTTCGTCGGAACCATTGCTCCCAGGCCGGCTGGGATGGAGATAGGCCGACTGGCCTTTGCCGCCGTAGAAGACTTCGTCGTAATTGAACTCCCACGCTTCGCCGAAATCGCGTCCGCTGGGCAGCACGCCAGGCTTGGCGTGACCCTCAGCATCGAAGCCGCCGCCCATCTGGTCGCGGTCGCGAGGGGTGCCTCGCCCGGGCATGGTGTTGACGATGTTCCACCACATGTACTCCATGCTCGGCTGATCGGTCCACAAGGTCTTGCACGAGATCGTGCACGTCTGGCAGCCCAGGCACTTGTTCAGATCGAACACAAAGGCCAGTTGACGTTTGACTTGCGGCTTTACCATCACGGCGCTCGCTTTCAGTTACGCGTCGATCTGCAGGTCTTGCCAGTCCGGCGAGAAGGCCTTGACACCGGCTCGCTCCTGGTTTTCCCCTTGCCAAACAGCAAACGCGACCTTCCAGGTCGTGCCTGGCTTCAGCGAGATGGTACCCTCCGGGCTCTTGCCATTGAGCGCCCTGGACACGACGACGTCCCAGCGACCGCGCGCGTGGAGCGCGGTCGCGGCGAGCGCCGGGTCCTCGCGCCGCTGTGTGGTGCCCATGCCCTGGGCAGCAACATTCTTCGGACGCTCCCAGTCCGCGCGCCAGAGCCAGGCGTTGACGGGCTTGCCCTTCGTCCCCATACCGAAGAGCGGCGCATCCTCAACGATTGGAAAGAGCACGGCAGCCGCATCGGCGAACTGGTTAATGTCCGCTATCTTGCCGTTGTTCGACTCGTCGCTCCATTGCAGCCGGAAGAATATTTCCTTCCCATTGTGGACCGTGCTCACCTGCATACTGCTCGCGTTGCCGTACGGCCGGCCTTTCCAGGAGGCGCGTACATACTCGGTCGGCTGCATCTCGAGCGGCGTCGGCGAGAGGACGACGGTTGCGCTCCGGGCGTTCTTCCAGGCTTGGCTCTTCGGGTCGAGCAGTTCCTCGGCCGTGCCGTCGACGCGCTTCACTTGCATAGCTCGTGTCCTCCTGGTTCTCGATTCTCGC
>JBGQHA010000220.1:0-5073 GCA_041497735.1 Dehalococcoidia bacterium
CGCAGCCGAGATCAACAGTGATGTCGTTATCGTTCGCGATCTGCTGCAGCGCGTGGCAGGCTGCGATCAGGTTATTGGACGTTGTGGTCAGCTCCTCGCCGGTGGGGCCGCCGTTCTGGAGGTCTGCCATCGTGATCGAGGCCGGGAGGCTGTTGGCAGCGTTGTCGAGCGCATCCCCCGCGGCGTTGAGCGCGTCGACCAGGCCGTTGCGAGCACCAGCCACCTCGTCGGGCGGGTCGATGTCGCCCAACTGCTTGGCGTAGTCGTGCTGCGCGGCAGCCGTGATGGTCCAGCTCTCACGCTGGAACGCTGCCAACTCTTTGCCGCTGGCGCTGTCTGACGGCGTGCCTTTGGCCGCCTCCTGCGTGGCGTACGCCGAATAGCCGGTGTTCTGGATGTCATCGACCTTCCGAAAGTACTCTTCCAACGAGAGCGTGGCGCTGCCGTTCTTGCAGGCCACCCCAAAGGCAGCGACGAGCACAATTCCCAGCGCCAGCGAAGCGAACGTGTTCTTTTTCACAAAACTCTCCTGTGACTCGCGTCGAGTTTCGCCCATCGTATTGGCCTCGAGATGGCGGGTCAAGCAGCCTTGACATGGCATGGCCGGCCCAGTAGGATCATCGAGACCTAGGAGAAAGGCGCACGATGCAGAGCAACGTCACTAGCTTCATCAACGCGGGGATCACCCGCCGCCCGCCGATCGATGGGCGTGGGCTTCCCGTAGTGGGTGGGATGAGTGTGCCCAGCAGGAGTTCAGAGCACTGAGTTAGAGCACAAGGGCCACCACGCATCCGACCCACTATCGCAGCGGTGATGGTGGGTTTTTGTTTGCCCAGCACCAGACCTGACATCCCGCTATCGCAGGCGCTTCGTACCGTGAAGTCCAGCTGAGAGGAGTGCAGCAGCCTTGAACTCGTTAGCTCTGGAGGTGATCAACCTCCACAAGTCATTCGGCGGCTCCCGGTGGCCCCGGCGAAAGCCGCCCGTCCCCGCGGTCAGGGGCATCTCGTTCCGCGTGCAGCGCGGCGAGATCTACGGCGTGATCGGCGCGAACGGCTCCGGCAAATCGACGCTGGTGCGCATGGTCAGCACGCTGCTGACGCCGGACGAAGGGTACGTCGGCGTGTTCGGTTTGAACGTCCAAACCGATGAGCTGCCGGTGCGCCGGCTGATCAACCGCGTGTCGCCTGACCCATCGTTCTTCCGCAACATGTCGGCGCTGGAGAACCTGATGTTCTTCGCGCGCGTGTACGGCCTGGAGCCCGTCGAGATCAAGCGAAAGGCCGCTGAGATCCTCGACCGCCTGGGCATGGAAGGCCGGCTAAGCGAGCCGATGACGAACCTTTCGCGCGGACAGCAGCAGAAGGTCGCGGTTGCGCGGGCGTTCCTGAGCTCGCCGATCCTGATGCTGCTCGACGAGCCGACGACGGGCCTCGACCCCGGGAGCAAGCGCGACGTGCAGCAGTTCATCCTGCAGGTGCGCGCCGACCACGATGCGACGATCTTGCTCACGACGCACGACATGGACGAGGCGGAGCGGCTGTGCGATCGCCTTTCGTTCCTGGCGGGCGGCGTGATCGTGGCGGAGGGGACGCCGCTGGAGCTGCGCGAGCGCGTCGCGCACGGCCGGCCCGTCGAGCAGGTATCGATGGAGGACGTCTTCCTCGAGCTGACAGGGAAGCGCCTCGAGGAGGACGAGGAGGTGATGGTCAATGGCTAACGTACAAGCCCGCTGGTACTCCGGCAGCTCTCCGTGGTCGCTTTCGATGGCGTTCGTCGAGCGGCAGACGAACTTGTGGAAGCGCTACTGGGGCTGGGAGCTGGTCTGGTTGGTATACGGTCTGGTGAACACGCTGGCCGTCACCCTGATCGCGAACCAGGTCGGCAAGCAGGGCGCCGCCTCGCACGAGGAGACGCAGCGTTTGGTGCTGTTCCTGCTGATCGGCACGCTGGTGTGGGCGTATCTCTCGGCCGTGCTCGACGACATCAGCCTCGTGGTGCAGTGGGAGCGCTGGGAAGGCACGATCGAGCACACGCTGATGGCGCCGGTGCCGCGTTCGCTGCACCTGCTGGGCATGTCGGTCTTCGGCGTGCTGCACGGCGCGGTGCGCACGATGCTGATCTTCGCGATCGCGCTGTTCTTCTTCCACGTCGACTTCTCGCAGGCGAACTGGCTAGGCGCGGCGTCGGTCGCCTTCGTCGGGAGCGTGAGCGTCGCGGCGCTGGCGATCCTGGCGGGCGTGCTGCCGCTGCTCTATCCGGAGCGTGGCTCGCAGATGAGCATGATGGTGCAGGCCTCGCTGCTGCTGGTCTCCGGTGTGTATTACGAGGTGTCCGTGCTGCCGGCGTGGCTGCAGGTGTTCTCGCACATCTCGCCCGCGACGTACATCCTGCGCGGCATCCGCGGCGCCATGATCGGCGGCTCGTCGCTCAGCGACCTCGCGCCGACGCTGGGCTGGCTGGCGCTCTTCGCCGTTGTGCTGGTGCCGGCGAGCCTGCTCTGCTTCTCGTGGGCAGAGCGCTACGCGAAGCGCACCGGGAAGCTGAAGCGGCAGGGATGACGCTGGTTGTTGGTTGTTGGTTAGGGCTGATCTGTTATTGGTTGTTCATTATTGGTTAGTACGACCGCTGGATAGGCTATTTGTAGCTGACCTCCACGCCACTTAGTGTAGTTGTCTCAGGTATCGTTAGGCGCACTCCGGCCTCTTTCCGTATCCCCGCGCAAGCGCCAGCCTCCGGCGCGGGACTGATCGTGACGACCACTGTGCCCCTGTCCAGATGTACGGCATCCACGTGAGCGCGAACGCCGTTACACTCGCCATATATGATTCCAACGAGCACGTCTTCCCCGGATCTGCTCAGGACCGCACCTCCCGGCTCCGAGCTTACTCCCGACAGTTGGATCAATTGGTCAGGAGTAAGTTGTTCCACGCGGAACGGCAAATCCCTGCCTGAACTATCGCCGCCGCAGCCTGATACGACCAGCAGCACGAGCATAGAGAATACAGCCAGTCCGCGACGAATTGGCTTGCGAGTCTCCACGACCCCAGAATGCTCGGCGCCTGTGCGCCTAACCGATCCGCCATAACTGATTTGTTTGGTTAGCGCCAAGGCAACTCCACTGTTGTAGCCGCGTCCCATCAGAATAACCGCCTCCGGGTTGCGATATGTCGAGATCGAGACACTTGCCTGAGCGCATGGAGACGATATTGAAGTCACTTCGGTTCGAACCCACCCTGACCAGTCGCCACTGCTGCTGACTTTGGCCGTTGCAGTCCCACTCCTGAACCTTCACACCATTGCCGAGACCCCCTCCGTCGACATCCATGCACTTGCTGCTCAGGGCGAACCGCTTGATGGCGTAGATGATGGACGTGCCGGTCGTGCCCACCGGCACGAAGCTCCACTGCTGAGCAGGATTGCCGTTACATGTCCAGGACCATATGATCGTTCCGTTGGCCGAGCTATTGTACGCAACGTCCGCGCATTTGTCGGCAAAGCGACCGCGGATCGTTGCCCAGTCGGCAGGGACGCCCGGCGACGTAGTCATGAGCACCACTCCGAACGCGGCGAGGGCGTTTCCGATGGGCGAAACTATACCTGGGGGGACAGGGTTACCTGAACCATCGAACGTCGTCCCGCTTTGGATGCCGAAGGCTTCAGAGCCGTAAGCGTTAAGAGCGCCGCTATCTCCAATTGCGGCCTTGTAGCTGGTAAAGAAGGTGTCACGAACATGGACGTAGTAAGGCGCGCCGTAATAGATAGGCTGATGTACCGCGGTAACGGTGCCACACACAATCACAGTTGTGGCCACCCCGCCCATGCAGACTGCATTCCCGACGGCAATATTGTTCGTTGCTCGGTAGCTGGAGATGGTGTCAGCTTGTATGCTCGAGGAAGACTGCGCGAAGGCGTATGGACTGCCGAGTCCACCGGGGGTCAGTCTAATCATTGCCGCATCATTGTCGGTGTTGTCGTAGAAGTTCGTCGCGCTTACGTACCCAATTGTCTGACCAGCATGGGTGACAGTGATCCCCGAACCCGTATAGCGAAAACAGTGGCCCGCGCTCAACTGATAGATCACACCGCCGCTGCCTGTGACCGACAGGTTGGAAGTGCAGCCGTTCACATTAAGACCGCTCTTTAGCTGGCCTGGACTGTCCCCGCGGCTATCCGTAACTTGCGGCCGGCCCTGGCTCTGGAAAATGACAGCGTCGACGGGTGGCGCGTAACCAGCGTCGGCGGCCCTTTGCCAGGTTTGGCGGACTGTTTCAGTGCTGTCGGCGGGCAGCGATACG
This sequence comes from Dehalococcoidia bacterium, assembly GCA_041497735.1. Lineage (GTDB taxonomy): Bacteria > Chloroflexota > Dehalococcoidia > DSTF01 > RBG-16-68-14 > JBBDXS01. The sequence continues at coordinate 4,299 of JBGQHA010000220.1, forward strand.
AGCCCGATGCGAAGCCGGTTCACGTCGTCCTGCGGGCCGGCCGATGCGACTTCAAGGTTCAGCGCAGCCAGATCAGTAAAGACGCTTGCGGATGGCAGCGCCGTGTGCGCGCGTTGAGCATCCGTAAATGCGGTCCACTGCGTCTCCAGCTGGTCGGACCAGGCCCTGAGCTGCCGAGAGGAGTACGTTGCAGGAGAGAAGCGAACGATGGCGCCTGGAGGAGCAGCCGCCACAATCTGGGCCTTCTCGTCGGCGGTCGCAGTGGGGAGGGTTGGGACGACAATAGCGTCCTCGCGGTCAAACCAGGCGGAACCAAAGTCGCTATCGAACCTCTGCACGACATCCAACGCACGGCCTGCCGCACGTTCGAACGCTACCCGGATGCCGATAGCTTCATATGACTCCGGCGTCAGGGGAACCGCAGGGTCGGGGGGTGGGGGCATTGGCGTCGGCGCGGGTGCCGTAACGGTGGCGGCGGCACTGTTCGGCGGGGCGGCTACACAGATGAAAGCCAGAGTGGCGAACATGCTGAGTAGTGCAATTCTCGTTATCCAACGACGAAGGTCAGTTGTGTGAGGCATCGTCATCTCCCTTCGAATGAACCAACCATTTGGGTAAGTGGAGCCTAAACGCGGCTATCGTTGCCGCCGGTGCCGTGGCGTGCCGCGACGTATACGCCTGTGGCGAGCCCGGCCGTCGCGACGGCGACGACGCCGACCCTGAGTAACCCTGTTAGAGCGCCGGAGAACACCGCCAGACGATCCCTTCTGCAGCC
>JBGQHA010000221.1:0-5060 GCA_041497735.1 Dehalococcoidia bacterium
CCACGATGACTACAACCCGCGCCACCTGCGCCTCGACGGCTCCAGCATCACGCTCGACCTGCGGGAGCTGCTCTACGGAGTCACTCAGTGAAGCGCGTGGCTGCTGCCGCGGTCCTGCTGATCGCGGCGGCTGCGGTCCTCGGGGTCGCTTGCGGTGGTGGTGGCGGAAGTCAGCCGACCGCCAAGGAGACGCAAAACGCCAACTTCACGCAGCTGCGCAACTCCTTGCGCTCGCAGCTCGACAGCATCGGCATCAACATCAGCTCCGTGCCGGACGATGTGCTGACCCAGATCCTCAACCGATGTCACGAGCTAGAGAAGTACGCGGACGATCAGACCGTCAACAGTCTTTGCGACGCGATCAAACGCGCGCACGACAACAACGACACGACCGCGCTCGACCAGATCGTCGCGCAGTTGGACCAGCTCAAGCCGAAGTGATTGAGGCTTATTCGTACCGCAGGGCTTCCGCGGTCGGGATGCCCGCCGCCTGGCGCGATGGGATGTACGTCATCACCAGCGACGCCACGTACGTCAGCCCGGCGATGATCACGATCCGCAGCCACGGGATACTGTAGCCCGACCCGGATGTCGGGAAGCGGCTGCTTGTGATCAGGAAGAACGAGAGCCAGATCCCCAGCCCCACGCCGCACAGGATCGCCAGCAGCGTGACGAACGATGACTCCAGCATGAAGCTGAGCGCCACCATTCCCCGCTTGTAGCCGATCGCCCGCAGCATGCCGATCTGCTGGCGCCGCTCGACCACGGTTCGGAAGGCGATGACGCCCACTGCTGCGATTCCCACGAAGAGTCCCAGCCCCATGAAGCCCTGCATGAGCAGGAAGAAGTTGCGGCCGAGCGCCTGGTTCTTCTCGATCTGCTGTTTCAGCGACTCGGCCTGCACGCCCGTCGGCAGCAGCGTCGCCTCGATCTCGCGGGCCGCGGCTGTCGATTGGTCAGGGCTCTTTAAGCCGATATAGTCGCGGCCTGTCAACGGCTGCCCGAACAGGTTGTTGAACGTGGCATTCGGCACGTAGATGCCGAGGAAGCTTGCGCTCGCCCCGAAATCGACAACGCCGATCACCTGCACCTGCTGGAGCTTCTCCGTCACCGGGTTGCGTAGCGTGATGCTGACCGGTTCGAACTGCTTGATGTCCGGATCGATGCCGGGAATGTGAATCGACTGGTCGTTGCCGAAGGAGAAGCCGCCGCTTTGGACTGTGAAGTGATCGACCACGGCCACGTCAGTGCGCGTCTTCAGCGCCTGCCAGACCGCCTGGTCGCTATCGAAGCCATTCGCGCGGTTGCTCAGCGGCACGCGCCCGCCATCGACGAAGCCCGCGTCGACGCCGAACACCGGATACCGCTTGTAGTTCGGATTCACCGCGGACGGGGAGACCGTCGACTCGCCCGCGATCACCACGCGGCCCTCCGAGCGAAACTGATCGGGCGCGGAGGAGCCGGCGGCGCGCAGCGCTGCGGACAGGTCGGGAATCTGGTTCGCCGGGTTCTCGTCTACGACAACGTCCCAGCCACCCCGCGCGGAGTCGGCGAGAAACACCCGATCGAAGTTGAAGTTCATGGTGGACATCATCGTCAGCGCAAAGATCACCAGCGCGATCATCGCCAGCGTCATGCCCGTGCGGAACTTGTCGTTCAACGGGTAGGCGATCGCGGTCCGCACAGCGGGCAAGATGGAGCCGAAGAGACCCCCTGCCCGCGAGACCACGGCCAGCAGGATGTCCGCGTTGTACATCAGCACGAACGTCGCGGCGGCCACCATGGCGATGCCACTCAGGAAGAACATTTCGATGCCGCCGCTGAGCTTCCCGAAGATGAAGTCCAGCCTACCGCCGGCCATGAGCGCCCAAACCAGGAGCAAGAGCCCGCCGGCCGAGCTGTAGACTGGCCTATCGCGCAGCCCGACGAAGCGCAACGCGATCGCTGCGCCGAAGGTCATGAACGTAAGCCCCAGCGCCAGCGGGAACGCCTTCTGCGAGGTCCATCCGAAGAAGAACAGCAGGCCGCCGAGCGCCACACCAACGATGCCCGTCGCCAGCCAGCGCCAGCCCATACGGGCGCCCTTCGGTTCCGGGATGTCGCGGATCGCGCGCACGATGTTCAAGTTCGAGACCCGCCACGAAGAGAACGTCACGGTGAGGAACGTGAGCACGACGCCCAGGCTGTACGACACGATGAGGCTGCGCGCCGTGACATACGGCTGAATGTTGAAGTGGTACTGCGCGAAGAGATGCGCCATGATGCGCGCCATCCCGAACGCGACCAGCACGCCCAGCCCCGCGCCCACGAGCGCCGCGAGCATGTTGTACGCCATCCCTTCCGAGAGGAACATCTGGATGAGGTGCCCGCGCTTGGTGCCGATGGCGCGCGCCATACCCAGCTCCGGCTTTCGCTCAGCCGCGAGCATCACGAAGATCATGACGATCAGCAGCATGCCCGCGGCGATGGAGAAGAGGCCGAAGATGACGAAGAAGGTCGTCATGAAGTTGCCGGCTTCTTCAGAGCTCTTCACGAGATCGCGCTTGACGTCGTAGACGTGCACCGTCTCGCTCGCGAAGGCGTTGTCCAGCGCAGCGACGACCTGGGCCGTCGCTGCGTTGCCGCCGCGCACGCCGCCCTCGTTCGAGATCGCGACGTAGTTCACCGCGCCCGGCTCTTGCAGCAGCGCCTGCAGCGTATCGAGGCGCGTCACCATGCCTTCCGTCTTGCTGAAGTCGCCCACGCCCGAAGCCAGCGTGTCCTTCGCGATGTCGACGACCGTGAACGTGTGCGGCTGGCCCTGCACATAGACCTGGATCGAATCGCCGGCCTGCACATCGAGCGCGTCCGCCGCGCTCTTGTTCATGAACACTTGATCGGCCGCCAGCGAAGCGAGATCGAGCTGCTTGCCGCCATGTGTCGAGCTGATGTCCGGGAAGCCGCTCAGCCCGTTCGCGTCCAGCCCAACGAAGTTCACCGACGGCTCGCTCTGGCGGCTCGCCGGAGCGACCACCGGCACCGTTTTGATCAGCACCGGCATGAATCCGTCGATCTTCGCGCCGCTCTGCTCGGCTTCGCTCTTCAGCCGCTGGACGGCATCTGGCGGAATCGTGGAGTTGATGTGGTCGGGCGCTCCTTCTTGCTCGCCCCGCTGCTGCACAAACTCGTCGACATGGCCCAGCAGCGTGTACGAACTGGAGGTCAGGCTGTGGTCGACGGTATCGCCCGTAGTGAACGCCGCCGAGATGATCAGCGTGCTCAACATCAGCCCGATCACGATGAGCGCCGTCTGCGCCGGGCGTCGCGGAATGTTCCGCAGCCCGATGAAGAACATGATCCGGTTGCGCACGATGACATACGCCACGGCGGCCAGCGAGATCCCGAGCAGGATCAGGAGCACGATCATGATATTGGTCATCGGGATGCCGAAGAGTTTGTTCATGACGACGCGCGCGCAGCGGTAGGCACGTTGCGCCCGTGGCCGCGGTCGGTGAGCTCCTCTTGCACGATCTGCCCGTCGACCATCTGCACGATGCGGTGCGTGTGCAGCGCGACTTCCCGCGCGTGCGTCACGATGACGAAGGTCTGCCCCTGCTTCGCGTTCAGATCGACCATCAGCCCGATGATCTGCTCCGCGCTCGCCGAGTCGAGATCGCCCGTCGGCTCGTCCGCCCACACGATCGCCGGGTTGTTCACAAGCGATCGCGCGATCGTCACCCGCTGTCGCTGCCCACCGGACAGCTCGGCCGGCCGGTGCGTCGCGCGGTCGCCCAGCCCAATCTGCTCCAGCGCAGCGGTGGCGCGTTGCCGCGCTTCCTTGGCCTTGACGCCCGCAACCAGCAGCGGCAGCTCCACGTTTTCGACGGCGGAGAGCACGGGCAGCAGGTTATAGAACTGGAACACGAACCCCATCCGCTTCGCGCGGTACTCGGACTTCTTGCCGTCCGACAGCGAGTTGATGTCCACACCCTCGATCAGCACCCGCCCGCCATCGATGCTGTCGAGGCCGCTCAGGCAGTTGAGCAGCGTCGTCTTGCCGCAGCCGGACGGCCCCATGATGGCGACCATCTCGCCGCGGCTCACGGCAAGCGACACGCCGCGCAGCGCGTGCACTTCCACCTTGCCGGTATCGTATGTCTTGACCACTTCCGCGGCGTCGATGATCGGCGCGCCGTCGGCGGAGAAGGTCGTGGGCTGTTGCGTGCTTACCAACGTGATGCCTCCTGCGGCTCTCATGGTATAGACAAAGCGTACAGCAAGCCAAACGCGACGTCGTGGTAGAATCTGCCTGGAGGAACCCGGCGCAATGGCCGACGTCGAAGCGGAACCCACGCCCGACATCCCGCAGATCAACCGCCTGCGCCCGACAGGCGGGGTGATCAGCGCGGAGCGCGCGCAGCGATTGGTCCTCTTCCTCCTGGCGCTGTGGACGGGTCTCTCCGGACTCGCGCTCACGTTGTTCCAGGACGCCTCGGGCGCCACGATCGCGGGCGGGCTGGGCGGCGGCCAGGGCCACGCCGCGCAGCGCCTGGTGGGCGTCCATCTCCTCGTGCTCGCGCCGGTCTACGCACTCATCGCGTGGTACCCGAAGCGATATCGATTGCTCCTGTGGGTGCCGTACGCGGCGCAGGGCGGCGTCGTCATCACCACGCTGTACGACATCATGCGCGGCTATCGCACGTTCACCGACGGAGCGCTCCCGCTCTTCGTCGCGGTCATCTTCCTTGCCCTGCTGCTCTACGTCACCTTCGCCGACCGCCCGCCGGAAGAGTTCCTTCCTGGCATTCCCCGCAAACAGCTCCCTGAAGCCACCGAATCGCCGCCATCATCGAACTCCTCACCCAACGAGCCGCCACCCACGCCGGCCTAACCCCGCGCGCTCCCGCCACCACCGCGCGACCGCCTCCGCGCAGGTATCCGTCATCCTTGTATCTTCCTGATCAGGAAGATACAAGAAGTCGTAGACGTGGCAGGCCGGATCATTCTGGGTCCTAAGAGGCCGTCGCTCAGCTGGGTCGCCACGTCACGCATTCCTGTGAGAGCCCGAACAGTTGATGGGG
>JBGQHA010000222.1:0-5045 GCA_041497735.1 Dehalococcoidia bacterium
CCGACAGACTTCGCCAGCTCTGCGTGGAGCGCCAAGTGGCGGTACTCGCCGTGGATCGGCACGAAGTGCTTCGGCCGCACGATCGAGAAGATCACCTTGAGCTCCTCTTGCGCGGCGTGGCCGCGCACGTGCACGTTCGCGATGCGGTTGTAGAGCACCTTCGCGCCCAGGCGGAAGAGGTTATCGACCGTGCGGTAGACAAGCGATTCGTTGCCCGGAACGGCGCTCGCGGAGAGCACGACGGTGTCGCCGGGCACGATGCTGATGTGCTGGTGGTCCTGGTTCGCCATGCGCGTCAGCGCCGAAGTCGGCTCCCCCTGGCTGCCCGTCGTTAGCACCGCGAGCTGCCGGTGCGGGATCTTCTCCAGATCGCGGACCCCGGCCATGATGCCCTTCGGCGCCTTCAGATATCCGAGCTCCATCGCCATCTGCACGTTGTCCTGCATGCTGCGGCCTGTGATGAACACGCGCCGGCCGGTAGCCTCTGCCGCATCGATCGCCTGCTGGATGCGCGCGATGAGCGAGGCGAAGGTCGTGACGATGACGCGACCGGCCGCCGTGGACATAATCTGATACAGCGCTTCCCCCACCACCTGCTCGGATGGCGTGTAGCCGGGGATCTCCGCGTATGTCGAGTCGGCGCACAAGAGCAGGACCCCTTCGCTTCCGAATTGCGCGAGCCGTGGCAGGTCGGTCGACTGGTTCATGACGGGCGTGTGGTCCAGCTTGAAGTCGCCCGTATGGATCACGAGCCCCGCCGGCGTCCGGATCGCATACCCCACCGAGTCGGGCACACTGTGCGCGACCTGAAACGCTTCGACCTCGAACGGGCCGAAGCGAGTCCGCTCCCCGGGCTTGATGACGTTGATCTCGGTGCCCTTGAGTAGTTTGGCTTCCTTCAGCCGCACCTCGATGAGGCCCGCTGTTAGGCGCGTGCAGTAGAGGGGCACGTTCACCTGGTGCAGGACGTAGGGCAGCGCGCCTATGTGATCCTCGTGTCCGTGCGTGAGGAAGATCGCTTTGAGGGCGCCCGGGCGATCGAGCACGTAGGTGAGGTCCGGGATAACGAGATCGATCCCCAGCATCTCTTCTTCGGGGAACATCAGCCCTGCATCGATGGCGATGATCGTATCGCCGTACTCGAGGAGCATCATGTTCCGGCCGATCTCGCCCAGGCCGCCCAAGGGAATTACGCGTAGCTTGCCTTTAGTCATAGGGAACGTCCATCGGGCGACCACTAGGTCGCCGCTCGCCTTTCTTTCTGAGCTACGTAGGGGTGATCTTCTGGTCGCCGCCTACGTTGGGTGCAGTCTCACAGAGCGGCCCTTGCGGCCGCCCCCTTGTTATAGCAGTTGCATCTGGACTGGCCCCGGCTCGCGCTCTACGGGCTCCGGCTCCACCGCGAGGGCGTCCGCCAGCAATCCAGGCAGCTTCTTGAAATCGAGCTCAATCGTCCGCCGCAGGCTTCCCTGGTGGAGCGCCGCAGCCGGATGGTACATCGGCACGACGAGCACGTCTTCGAGCTTCTTCGGCTGGCCGTGAATCCGGCTGATCGACTGGCCGGGGAAGTACCGCCCCATCGAGAAGCGGCCAAGCGTCACGATCACCTTCGGGCTAATGACCGCGAGCTGCTCATCGAGCCAGTCCTTGCAGGCTGAGATTTCGCCGGGCAGCGGATCGCGATTGCCTGGCGGCCGGCACTTCAGCACGTTGCAGATGAACACGTCGGCGCGCTTGAGGCCAATCGAGGCGAGCAGCTCGTCCAGGAACTTGCCGGCCGCCCCGACGAAGGGGCGCGCCTGCTGGTCCTCGTAGAACCCCGGCCCTTCGCCGATGAACACGATGTCCGCGTTCGGGTTGCCCTCGCCTGGCACGGCGTGCGTGCGCGTCTTGCTCAGGTCGCACTTCGTGCACACGCTGATCTGCGTTGCCAGCGCTCGAAGGCCCGCGACCTGCGCTTCCATGCTAGTCCGTCCCTTCTCTTGCAGGCGATTCGCGCCGTAGCGCGCTCCAGATCGTGTTCAGCGCTACATAGGTCATCACGACAGCGAAGATGCGCTGCAGGACCGACGCGTCGAGCTTGTTCGCAATGAACCCGGCGACGATCGCCGCAACGATGGCGCCCGGCACGACCTGGATGACGGCTGGCACGTCGACGTTCTTGTTACGCAAATGCGTCAATGTTCCTACGATCGCTGTCGGCACGATCGCGACGAGTGAGATGCCCTGCGCGGTGTGCTGCCCCTGACCGAGGATGATCACCAGCGCCGGCACGTAGATCGCGCCGCCGCCGATGCCCAGCAGGCCGCCGGCGAAGCCACCGGCCAAACCGATCAGCAGCGCCATGGTGATGTCCCCCATGCTAGACACCCAGGAACATGCGCGTTGCTACCGTTAGCAAGAACAGCCCAAAGACGAGCTGCAGCGATCTGGGCGCTAGCTTCACCATCGTTACGACGCCGAAGTACGCGCCCAGCGCCCCGCCGATGCCCAGCCAGAGCCCGAGGCTCCAATCGATGTTGCCGCTGATCCCGTACGAGATGATGCCCGCCGAACCCACGAAGATGACGATCGCGAGCGAGGTGCCGTGTGCCAAGTGCTGAGACATGCCGAGGAAGCGCCTGAGCAGGGGGACCATGATCGCGCCGCCACCGACGCCGGTGAGGCCGCTAAAGAAGCCGCCGGCTATCCCGATGAAGATGCCGGCTCTGCTCTGTTCCTGCGCCCTCAGTGTCGAACCTCTCTTTGGCGCGATGATAGCACGCGCTCTGCGTGCAATCAATCGAGGACCGGCCTACGTGCGCTGGATGAGCGGCGCGCCCTCGACGGCCTTCGCGAGCACGATGCCGAAGAAGTACAGGCCGATCATCGGCCCCGCGACGAGCGATTGCGTGATCGGATCGATCGAGGGTGTCACGATGGCGGCAAGGATGAATGCCCCCAGGATCGCATGGCGCCACCAACGCAGCAGCTTGCCCGATGTCACGACGCCGATCTTGGCGAGCCCCATCACCAGCAGCGGCAGCTCGAAGACAAGGCCGGTGACGAGGATTAGCCGCGTGACGAAGTCGATGTAGCTCTGGATACGGATGAACGGATGGGCCTCGACCCCGCCTGTATTGCCGAGGAGAAACTTCAGCGCAGGCGGAAGCTCGATGTAATAGCCGAACGCGCATCCCGCCAGAAACGCGACGGTCGCGCCAAGCACAATCGGATAGAGCCAGCGCCGTTCCGCCTTCGTCATCCCCGGCCCCACGAACGCGAGGAATTGATAGACGATCACGGGCATCGCGATCGCAATACCGAGTAGGAGCGAGACCTTGAAGTACGACGCCCAGAACTCTGTCGGTGTCGTGAATATCAGCTCAAAATTCGGGACGCGGTCCTGGGCGGGCCGCTCCAGGAACTTGATAAACATCCGGCTGAGCGGATAGAACGACACGCTTACGCCAACCAGAAGCGCACCGGAGCAGACCATCAGCCGGTAGCGCAGCTCCTGGAGATGCTCCAGTATCGTGAGCAGCTTGGCTTCCGCGCTCTGGGGTGGCGGCGGCGGTGGTGGGGTAGGGGCCTGTACGGCCATGGGGCGTCTACTGCGGCGGCGCGACGGCCTTCGGGCCGTCGGCGGCCGGTGGGCGTTCCTGAGGAGTCAGCCTCGCGTCCTGAGCCGCGCCCTGGATCTCCTTCGTTACCCCAGTCGCGGTCTCGTCCAGTCCCTGGCCGACAGCCTTCCAGTCGCCCTTCGTCTCGTCGTACTCGCGTTCAAGCTCGTGCATCGTCTCGCTGAACTCGCGCGTGACCTGAGAGCTGTAGCGCTGGAACGCCCGCATGAAGCGTCCCATCTGGGCGGCGATTTCAGGCAGGCGCTGCGGGCCGACAACGAGCAGGGCGATCATCAGGATCACCATGAGCTCCAGCGGCCCGACTCCCATGAACTCCATGGTTACCTATTATCTCCTAAACAAACACGCCGCGCTCGGCCCTGAAGGGACCCGGAGCAGCGGCGCGTTGGGCTGCCGGCTGACTCTAGCTCTGGTCGTCCTCTATGCCGTGGTCCTTCAGGTAATCGACGGCGTCCTGCACCGTGACGATCTTCTCTGCGTCTTCGTCCGAGATCTCGACAGCCGGCCTTCCGTCCTTGCTGAACTCCTCCTCCATCGACATGATCAGCTCGACGAGGTCCAGCGAGTCCGCGTTCAGGTCGTCGACGAAGGACGCGCTTGGCACGACCTGGTCTTCCTCCACCCCCAACTGATCGACGATCAGCCGCCGTACGCGTTCGTATACAGCTGCCAACTACTCACCTCCTTGGTGCGGCTGCCCGCTCGCTATCAGCTCGCTGCGCTGCCGCTCGATTGTACCCAACACGCCGTTGATGAACTTTGCGGAACTATCGCTGCCGAAGCTCTTCGCGAGCTCGACGGCTTCGTTGATAATCACCTTCACTGGCGTCCCATTATCTCCCACGATCTCATAGATGGCAAGCCGCAGGATATTCCGGTCCACAGCGGGCAGCTGCTCGACGGGCCAAGCCGGCGCTGCCTGCGCAATCGCGCCGTCGATCACATCTTGCTGTTCCGTGACGCCCTGGATCAAGTCCCGCGCGAACTGCGCCGCAGGCTCGGGCAGCTTGTGCTCGGTCAGCAAGCGCTCCAACACCTCCACCCGCGAATGGTGGGATGAGTCCGCCTCGAAGAGCGCTTGCAGGGCGACGGTCCGGGCGCGGCGGCGGCTTCCCGCTGCCATCAGTGCATCACCAGCCCGCCGTCGATCGCAAGGACGCTGCCCGTTATGTACCGTGCCTCGTCGGAAGCGAGGAACACGGCTGCGGGAGCGATCTCTTCCGGCTTGGCCGCGCGCCCGAGCGGCACAATCTGCAGGACGGCCTGCTCCTGGCCCTGCGTGAGATTCGCCGTCATCTCGGTTTCGACGAGGCCCGGCGCGATCGCGTTCGCCGTCACGTTGCGGGACGCCACCTCTTTCGCCACGGATTTCGTGAATCCGATGAGCCCTGCCTTCGCCGCGGCATAGTTCGCCTGCCCCGG
>JBGQHA010000223.1:0-5026 GCA_041497735.1 Dehalococcoidia bacterium
CGCTACTGGACGCAAGAGCTAACGCGCGGCTATCGCGCGGCGACGAAGCTGAACGCGGACCAGTACATGGAGGTGCGCTTCGAGGAGCTGCTCGCGCGTCCACAAGAGACGCTGCGCGCCATCGGCGAGTTCTTCCAGCTCGACGCCGGTGGTGACTGGGTCGATCGCGCTGCCGCGCTCATCCGCGGTGTGCCGCCGGCTCGATTCGATACGCTCAGCGCGGACGAGCAGGAGCTGCTGGCCGAGGCGTGCCGGCCTGGCATGCAGCTGCTGGGGAGGGAATAGCGATGCCCATAGAGCTCACACGCGACGGCTCGGTCTTCGTCCTGACGATGTCGGACGGAGAAAATGCCTGCAATCGCGCCTTCGTCGACGCCCTTACGCGCGCGCTCGATGAAGTCGAGGCGTCGACGGGCGAAGCCGCGCTGGTGACCATCGGCGCCGGCCGTTTCTACTCGACGGGCCTCGATCTCCAGTGGCTCGCGACGGGGGCCGAGCGACCGGAGGCGTTCGTGACGGACCTCCAGCGGCTGTTCGCGCGGCTGCTCGCGTTTCCGATGGCAACGGTGGCGGCGATCAACGGCCACGCCTTCGCGGCGGGGCTCATGCTGGCGCTGGCGCACGACTTCCGCGTCATGCGCTCCGACAAGGGCTACCTCTGCCTGCCGGAGGTGGACCTGGCCATGCGCCAGCCGCTCACGCCCGGCATGTACGCGCTGCTGGAGGCGCGCCTCTCCCGCTCGACCGTGCATGAAACGCTCGTGACCGGCAGACGTTACAGCTCCCACGAGGCGCTTTCCCGACAGATGGTGCAGGAGGTTGCGCCGGAACATGAGGTGCTGTCCCGCGCCGTCGAGATCGCGCGCGGCCTCGCCGCGAAGGACCGCGAGACCGTTGGGGCGCTGAAGCGGGGCCTGTTCGCGCAGGCGCTCGCGGCGCTGAACGAAGCGATTGGCGGGTTCGGCTAGAGCTGTATCATGCCGCCTCGCCTCGCGTTTAGGTGTTAGAGAAACAGGAACGAAACAGGAGAGATACGAGCGATGGCGAAGATGGACAAAGCGCTGCGGGGCGAAGTGCTCGATAGTCTGCAGCACCGCATCAAGACCGAACGGTCGATGCTCCACCACCGGCTCACGCGCCAGGAGCAGCTCGACGACGAGCAGACACTCAGCGCATCGCGCTGGCGCCGCACCGGCAAGCTCTACGAAGTCTTCCAGGCCCTCTCCTACGGCGAGAACGAGTAGCGCCCCCACGAGCGCCGCGGCTCGATGAGCCGCTCCAGCCACAACCTCGCGTTGTGCCGTTCGAACAGCGAAGCCGGCGAGTCTAGCTGCGCCCTCGCCTGTTGCGCGCGCAGCGCTTGCGTAGGCGGCAAGCAGCCGGACTCTGTAGAATGGGCGCGCGGGGAACGTGCTGTGAACTGGCGCAGCGTTGGAGCCGATCTTCATCAGCGGCTGGATCTCCTGCTGTCGAAAAAGCAGGCAGCCGTGGTAGGCCTGTGCCTCGTGTCCGGCCTGGCGCTATTCACGCGCTTCTGGGCGATCGATTCCAAGAGTCTCTGGCTCGACGAAGTAATCAGCTGGGAATTCGCTCACCTCTCGCTGGCGGACATGTTCAATCGTACCGCTCACGACGTTCATCCTCCGCTCTACTACGGCGTTCTTCACTACTGGGTACAGCTGGCCGGCAACTCTGAGGCTTCGCTGCGGACGCCATCGGCGATGTCGGGCGCCGCAGCGATCGTCCTTCTCGCCACGGTCGCCTGGCGAGTCGGGGGCTGGCTCCTGGCTCTTACTGCCTCTCTTTTGCTGCTCTCCAATAACGTGTTCTTGGCTGCCAGCCAGGAGGCGCGTAGTTACGCGCTCGTCGGCCTTCTCAGTCTGGCGTCTTCTGTCGCCTTAGCGAGCTTCATCGCTAAGCCTTCGGTCTGGCGCTTCGCCGCATACGCTACACTCGCCGCCGGTCTCATCTACACCCACTACAGCGGCTTTATTGCTGTGGGTGCCCAAGGGCTGGTCTTCGCCGTCTACGGATTAGACCAGGCGGTCCGGAAGCGGAACGTGTGGATCTTGGTCGCGGGTCTGGTCCTGGTAGCCGTGCTTGCCCTAGCGTACATTCCCTGGTGGTCCACCTTTCTCGAGCACCCGCGCCCCGGAGGCAACTATCCGCAAGTGAGCGTGGCGCTCGTGACGAAAACCGGCCGCTCAGTGCTGGGCCTGGACGAGGCCAAGGGCGGCTGGCTGGTGCTCGCTCTGCCTCTCCTGCTCCTTGGCCTTTACGGACTGGCGAAGCGTTGGCGGGACCCACGCGCGCTGTCGGTGGGAGCGATCGCGTTGGTGCCAGTCGGGCAGATCTTGGTGTCGATGTGGGTCGAGCCGTTGTTCGACGCGCGGCAGGCAGCGCCATACATTCCCGGCCTGGTATTCGTCAGCGCGCTCGGCTTCGTGGAGGCGACGGTGCTTTCCCGGCGTTTGGTGAGGTTCGCGCCCGTGGGATATGCAGCCGTCTTCCTGGGTGGGATCGCGATGCTCGTTCTCATGAACATGAGTGTCGCCCAATTCTATCAAAGACCATCACAGCAGGACTGGCGAGCCGTGGCGGCCGACCTCAAAGGACAGCCCGTTGTCCTCGCACCGGCCTCCCAAGGCAGGTCACTGCTGTATTACGGGGCAGACCCAGCTGCCCTCACAGCGCTCCCGTCGGCGACCTTTCAGCAGTTGACCGACGGCTTCGTCCCCCTCCTGCGTCGCTCGGTAGATGAGGAGACCTTGCTCGTCCTCCAGGGGGGGGCAGGCGGTCCCGCGCTGCTTCCTAGGCTACGCTCGTCCTTCGGGGTCGAAGTGCTTCACAACTATACGTACGGGATTACCCTCTACCGGCTGCACCCGCTTACGACGACGGAGTATAACGTCGGCGTGTTCGGCGGGTACCAACCTCCCGGGGCCTGGATCACCACGGCCAACGGCCTGCTCCAAACCGCGTCCGACACGACTTACTTCTGGCTCCTGGTGCCTTCCGACATCGACCACGTCAACGGTGTGGATGAGGACTACACCATTCACATCGAATACCTGGATCGGGGGCCGCCATCGTTTACGCTTGGAGGGCTCGACACCACGGCAGCTCGCGATACGCTCCAACAAGTGTCCATAGACGGCACAGGTGAGTGGAAGGCTCTCGATGTTCCGGTGAACCAAGGATCCAGCCTGGCAGGGATGTTCTATCTGACGTCGGGCGTCACCCTCCGCACGCTGGAGATGCGCCGCTACGAGCTCGTCGGCGTTGATGCGCCGCGGTCCAGCGCCGACCCGGCACGGCGTTGGTTCCTGAGAACCGACGGATTCCTCGAGAACATCGGCGGGGACGCCTGTGTCACTCCGACCGGGCCGGCGACCGCGGACGACGTCGTCGTTGACTTCACGAGCCTGCGGGCCTCCTCCTGGGAGGATGGGACGGCCAGCGCAGCACCCGGCAAGAAGGTCTGCCTCCCGGCATCCAGCTCGAATCCCCTCATCATCCGGCGCGTCGCATTACACTAGGCTGATTGAATGCGCCTGGCGTCTTCGGCAGGACTCGATCTGTGACGCGCTGTCTTCCGAACGACAGCCCTCTATCGGCGCGGCTCGATGAGCCGCTTCAGCCACAACGTCGCGTTGTGCCGCTCGAACAGCGAAGCCGCAGCCCGCAGGTGCTCCCGCGCCTCTTCCTCAGCCCCACTCGATCGCGCGATGTCCGCCAGCCCGACGTGGCAGAGCCCGGCGTCGACCGGCACGCGCTCGCGCTCGCACCAGGCGAGACCGTCGCGGTACGCGCGCTCCGCCTCATCGATACGCCCGAGGCGCAGCGAGACCATGCCGTGGGCCGGGTGCAGCGCGCGGCCCTGGAGCGTGCAGTAATACATAGCCGTCGGCCTGCCGGCGACGAAATCGAATCGCGCCTGCACTTCTTCGATGAGTGATTGCTCGCCGAGCGCCACGAGGCAGTCGGCGACGGGCGGCAGCTCGTCGAGCCAGCTATTGAACTGCCGCGCGATATCGGCCCAGGCGTTCAGCTCTCGTGTCGCCGCGCGCTCGTTGCCGGCGTGGAAGAGGACGGCCGCGTTCGCGCAGTGCGTCTGCGAGAGCGCCGTCGGCGCGCCGCCCGCGCGCTCCGGGTCGACCATTAGGCGGACGGCGCCGTCCACGTCGCCGCGCAGCTCTGTGATCCACATCTTGTAGAGATCGCCGCGAAAGTCTGTCGCGTTCGGCAGCAGCGCGACGAGCTCTAGGCAGCGGTCGTACTCCGCGCGCGCGAACGCCTCGCCCGCGAGGTCCGTCAGCGCCAGGGCTTCGTTGAAGAGCAGGTGGACGTCGCGCGCGTATTCGTACGTGCGGCGCGAGATCTCTGCGCCCTGATCCAGCCTTCCGAAGGCCATCGTGACGAAGCCGGCGCCCCGCAGCACGCCCGACGCCTGATCGTGTTTGCCGAAGCGCGCGTACGTTTCGTGTACGCCTTCCACCAGCGCCAGCCCGTCGTCGATGCGGCCTTCGTCGAAGGCGCGGCGGCTCTCGAGCTGCTTGCGGGTGGCGAGCAGGTCCTCGAAGTTGTGCCGCTCCGCGATCGCCATCACCTGTGCGACCACGTCCTCGAAGTCGTCGTCGTCGAACCAGACGCGGCGCAGCAGCAGGCTCGCGCGCAAGTGCGGGTCGGCGTCGCCGAGCGCGGCGAGCGCCTCCTCGGCCATCGCGCGATGGCGGTCGGGCGGACCCCAGATGCGCAGGATCTCCATCGTCGCGCGCGCCATCCCGATGTTATCGCCGCGCTCGCGGCACAGCGCGATCGCGCGCCGGAGCGTGCGCCAGGCCGTGCGCGCCTCCGACCGGTTCCAGTAGCACGCGCCGAGCTGCGTGAGCAGCGCCGCCTCGTCGTCCGCCGGCGCCTCGCCCGCGGCGATGAGCGACAGCGCCGCCTCGAGCTCGGGCACGGCCTCCTGCCAGAGCGTCGCGTCGTACGCGCGCCGCGCGGCCTCGCAGTGCTCCGCAAACGC
>JBGQHA010000224.1:0-5023 GCA_041497735.1 Dehalococcoidia bacterium
ATCGAGCGCTATACCCGGCCCGGGATGGCGCGCGTTTGGTCGGACGAACACAAGTACGAGACCTGGCTCCGCGTCGAGATCGCTGCTTGCGAGGCGTGGGCCGAGCAGGGCGCGATCCCGCGGGACGCCATCGAGAAGATCAAACACGCCAAGTTCGACGCGAAGCGTATCACGGAGTACGAAGTCGAGATGCACCACGACTTCAACTCATTCCTCCGTTCCGTCGCGGATAGCCTGGGCGACGAATCGCGCTTCGTTCACCTCGGGCTGACGTCGTACGACGCGGAGGACACCTCGCTCGGTCTCCGGCTTACCGAAGCGTCCGACATCATCGCGCAGGATGTCGGCGCATTACTGGAAGTCCTGGAGCGTCGCGCCGTCGAGTTCAAGGACACGCTCTGCATGGGGCGCAGCCACGGCGTCCACGCCGAACCGACGACGTTCGGGCTCAAGCTCGCGGGCTGGGTCGCCGAGATGCGCCGCAACGCGACGCGCCTCGCCGAAGCGAAGGCCGACATCGCCGTCGGCAAGCTAAGCGGCCCCGTCGGCACGCACGCGAGTGTGCCGCCAGCGGTAGAAGAAGCGACCTGCGCCAGGCTCGGCCTCGCCGTCGATCCGATCAGCACGCAGGTGATCAGCCGCGACCGCCACGCGCGCTTCGTCGCGACGCTGGCCGTCATCGCCGCGTCGCTCGACCGCTTTGCGACAGAGCTGCGCCACCTGCAGCGCACGGAGGTGCTCGAGACAGAGGAGCCCTTCGGCGAAGGACAGACTGGCTCCAGCGCGATGCCCCACAAGCGCAACCCCGAGAAGCTGGAGCGCATCTGCGGCCTGGCTCGCCTGCTGCGCGGGCATTCTGGCGTCGCGTTCGAGAACGTAGCGCTGTGGCACGAGCGCGACATCTCGCACTCCTCCGCCGAGCGCGTGATCCTGCCCGACGCCTGCATCACGCTCGACTACATGCTCGATCTGTTTGCCGGCCTCATGCGCGGGCTTATCGTCTACCCGGAGCGCATGCGCGAAAACATGGAGGCGAGCTACGGGCTGCCGTTCTCCCAGCGCGTGCTGCTCGCGCTCATCGATACGGGACTGAAGCGACAGGACGCGTACAAGATCGTCCAGCGAAACGCGATGGTCTGCTGGAAGGAGCGCCGCAGCTTCCGCGATGTCCTCGACGGCGACGCGGACGTCACGAAGCGCCTGTCGTCGTCGGAGCTGGACGAGCTGTTCGACTACGCCTACTACACGCGCTACGTGAACGACAGCTTCCGGAGGCTCGGCCTCGCATGATCGCGCAGCGGACGCCGCTTCGGCAGCGCCGCGATATGGGCCAGATCATCCAAACGGCGCTCAACGTGTACCGTCAGCACTTCGGCCCGTTGTTCAGCATCGCGGCGGTTGTCATCCCATTGGGCATAGCCGTCGGCATCTTCCAAACAACCGTCAAGAACCAGGCCATCGGCATTCCGTTGGTAGGCGCGCTGGGCGTTGCGCAAGGTGCGGTCAACCTCGTCGCCAGTGCTGCCCTCATGACATCCCTCGACGACATCGCGGCGGGGCGGGCACCTGACTTCAGCCGCGCCTTCGATCTCGCAACGGAGCGATTCTGGACGCTGGTCGGCGCCCTCCTTCGCGTAACGTTCCACGTGCTGCTCTTCTTCATCACCATTGTAGGGATTCCGTGGGCGATTCAGCGCCTGGTGCGCTGGCTGTTCGTCCAGCAGGCCGTCATGCTCGACGGCGCGAAGGCCAAGGACGCGCTCGACCGCAGCGCGGAGGTCGTGATCGGTAGCTGGTGGCGCACGCTGGGCATCTGGCTCTTCATCTCGGTCCTCGCCGGCATCCCCGCCGGGTTGGTCGCGGCGATCTTCTCGCTCGCGCCCGTCGCTGTTTCGAGCACAGCGACGGCGTTCATCGATGCGCTGCTCTTGCCGTTCGTCGTCATCGGCACGACGTTGCTGTATTTCGACCTGCAATCACGAAAGGAGTCTGTAGCTGCAGGGCTTTAGCCCTGCTATACTCAACATGCGGCTAAGAACGTCTCCCCGGCTGAAGCACTTTGACTACGTGGGCGCTCATGCGTACAACTTGACAGTTGTAACCCGTCGGCGCGCCCCGATCTTTACAGCTGCCGAGGTGGTTGACATTGCAACTCTGGCGCTTACGCAAGCCTGCGAGAAGCATTCGTACATTCTTCATGCGTATTGCTTCATGCCAGATCACCTGCATGTCCTAGCTTCCGGATCCGATGACTCACCGCTGGGCCCTTTCGTAACCCTCTTCAAACAGCTTTCCTCCTACCGGCTGAAGCGCGTCGTTGGAACCGCTGTATGGCAGATAAAGCTACTACGATCGTGTCCTTCGCAGTGAGGATGACATCGGCACTGTGATGCAGTACCATCTGGGAGAACCCTGTGCGGGCTAGGCTGTCGAACACGGCCAGCGAATACGCGTTCTCCGGCCCACGGCCGCTGCTGACGGAGTATGAGAAGGCAGGCCTTAAGGCCTGCAGCTACGACGCAAAAGGAGAACCCTAATGCCAGTCCTGCTTGAGACGCCGCTGCCGAACCAGGCGCGCCGCGGCAAGGTCCGCGATCTGTACGACCTCGGCGATCGATTGCTCATCGTAGCCACCGACCGCATCTCCGCGTTCGACGTCGTGCTGCCCTCCGGCATCCCGGGGAAGGGCGCCGTCCTCACGCAGCTCTCGGCGTTCTGGTTCGCGCGCACGTCCGAGGTGGTGCCGAACCACTTCCTCCGCCTAGCCGACGGCTCCGCCGCGGACGAGCTGCCCTTCGCCTTGCCGCAGGAGCTCATCGGTCGCAGCTCCATCGTTCGCAAGGCGGAGCGGCTGCCCGTCGAATGCATTGTGCGCGGGTACATGGCCGGCTCCGCCTGGGCCGAGTACCAGAAACAGGGCACCGTCTGCGGCGTGCGCATGCCACCGGGCATCAGCGAAAGCGAGCCGTTTCCCGAGCCGCTCTTCACTCCGACGACGAAAGCCGAGGTCGGCCACGACGAGAACCTGACGAGCGAAGAGTACGTCGCGCTGCTCGGCATCGAGATCGCGAATGCCGTGCGGCTGCGCAGCCTGGCGCTCTACAAGTACGGCGCGCTGTTCGCGCGCGAGCGCGGCATCATCATCGCCGACACGAAGTTCGAGTTCGGCCTGATCGACGGCGAGCCGATCGTGATCGACGAGATCCTCACGCCCGACTCGAGCCGCTTCTGGGACGCCGAGGGCTACGCGCCCGGCAAGCACCAGGAGGCATACGACAAGCAGTTCGTCCGCGATTGGCTCTTGCGCTCCGACTGGAACCGCGAGCCGCCGGGGCCGCAGCTGCCGCCAGACGTCGTCGACGAAACCGCGCGACTCTACCGCGCGATCTACCAGCGGCTAACAGGCGAAGAACTGATCTCTTAGTGTTCCTCGCGCGCGTCTACGTCACACTCAAGCCCACGGTGAACGACCCACAGGGCCTCGCGATCCGCGGCGGGCTGCAGTCGCTCGGCTTCGCTGCCGTGCAGAGCGTGCGGGCGGGCAAGTATCTGGAGATCACACTGGACAGCGGCGACAAGTCCTCCGCCGAGGCGCAAGTGACCGACATGTGCCGCAAGCTGCTCGCGAACCAGGTGATCGAAGACTTCCGCTTCGAGATCGAGCAGGTGTAGGGGCGCACAGCCGTGCGCCCTGGGCGAGCGCCCGTGCGCCCTCACGGCCATCGCGTTGACGGCCTCTCTCTATCGGCGCTAAGCTGGCGGCGCTATGGAACAGCAGATCCGCTTCTGCACCACTTCGGACGGCGTCCGCATCGCTTACGCGGTCGTCGGTCAGGGCCCACCCTTCGTCAGTGTGCCGGGCTGGGTGAGCCATCTCGAGTTGGACTGGGATGAGGGCTACCGGCGCGTACTGTTGGAACCCGTCGCCGAGCACTTCACGGTCATCCGCTACGACAAGCGCGGAACCGGGTTGTCCGACCGCAACGTCAACGACTTCTCGACAGAGGCCCGGCTGCGCGATCTGGAAGCGGTCGTCGACCAGCTCAAGCTCGATTCGTTCGCGCTCCAGGGCATCTCGGAGGGCGGTCCGATCGCCATCGAGTATGCCGTGCGGCATCCCGAGCGGGTGCGGGCGCTGATCCTATCGAGCACCTTCGCGAAGGGAGAGCGTCTGGGGCGGAAGGAGACCCGCGATGCGCTGGTTGCGCTGGTGCGCGCGGAGTGGGGTCTGGGGACGCAGACGCTGGGCAGTTTGTTCATGCCGGGGGCAACGCCTGAGGAACACCAGCTTGCGCTGCGCTATGCACGCGCCGCGTCGAGCCCCGAGCATGCGGCGGCGTTGCTCGAGGCGGTCTACGCATCGGACGTGTCGGGGCTGCTGGACCGCATTGCCGCGCCCACCTTGGTCCTTCACGCGCGCCGAGACAAGGCTATCGCGTTCGAACACGGACGAGAGCTCGCAGGGACGATTCCCAACGCCAGGCTGGTGCCGTTTGAGTCCGACCGTCACGCGCCGGACACCGCCACTGCTGAGCAGATGGCACAGGCAATCCTCAGCTTCCTTCAGGAGGTCGGCCACTCGATGGCGCGGCCAGCGGCGAGCGCGGAGTCATCACAGCCGCTCACCATACTTTTCACAGACATCACAAGCTCAACGTCACTCACGCAGCGACTCGGCGACGCGAAAGCGCAGGAGCTCGTGCGCGCGCACAACGCCATCGTGCGCGAGGCGCTGAAGGCCCACGGCGGAACGGAGATCAAGCACACGGGCGACGGCATCATGGCATCGTTCGCGTCGTCCGGCAGCGCGCTCCAGTGCGCGATCGAGATCCAGCGTTCCGTCGATGGCTCGGCTGTCGAGAACCTTGCCGTCCACGTCGGAGTGAACGCAGGCGAGCCCGTCGCGGAGGACGACGATCTCTTCGGCACGTCGGTACAGCTCGCGCGGCGCATCTGCGACCAGGCCGAAGGTGGCGAGATACTGGTCTCAGACGTGGTGCGGCAGCTCGTCGCGGGTAAGTCG
>JBGQHA010000225.1:0-4962 GCA_041497735.1 Dehalococcoidia bacterium
CGTGATGTCGCCGGCAGCGAAGCAACCGTGCGCGGTCTCACGCGCGAGATGGCGTACGAGTACCTGCACCGCCAGTACGTGCCGAACAACACCGTCGTCAGCATCGCGGGCGCGGTCGAACACGAGCAGGTGGCGGAGCAGATCGAGTCGGTGCTCGGCAACTGGTGCCGCGGCGTGCCCAATGGCTGGTTCCCCGCTGTGAACGGCCAGCACGAGCCGCGCGTGGCGGTGAAGTACAAGAAGAGTGAGCAGGCTCACCTGTCCTTAGGCCTGCGCGGCCTGCCGCTCCAGCACGGTGACCGCTATGCCCTGAGCCTGCTGAGCGTGCTGCTCGGCGAGGAGATGAGCAGCCGCCTCGCGCTGGAGCTGCGCGAGAAGCGCGGCCTGGCGTACGACGTCCACAGCTACTGCAGCTACTTCCTCGATGCCGGCGCGTTCATCTTGTACGCCGGCGTCGATCCGGCGAAGACCATCGAGGCGCTGAAGGCGCTGCTGAGCGAGCTGGCGCGCCTGCGCGACGAGCCGGTCCCCGAAGAGGAGCTCGCGCGCGCGAAGGCCCTCGCGAAGGGGCGCATGCTGTTGCGCATGGAGGACACGCGCGCCGTATCCGACTGGCTCGGCGGCCAGGAGCTGCTCACGAGCCGCATCCGCACCGTTGACGAGACCTCGGCGCTCATCGACGCCGTCACGCCGGACGACTTGCGACGGGTGGCGCAGCGGCTGATCGTTCTGGACCAGCTCAACCTGGCGGTGGTGGGGCCGTTCCGATCGCCCGAGCGCTTCCGCGCGCTGCTGCGCCTCTAGCCGGGCGAGGACGGCTCAGCCCGCGAGCTTCGCGCGCGCGGCCCGAGTCCTGACCGCGATGCGGTAGCCGTTCCCGCCCCGATTCTTCGCCTCGTACATCGCGATGTCGGCGTGGCGCAGCAACGCCTCGGCATCAGCACCATGCGTCGGATACAGTGCGATACCGATGCTCGCGGTGACAATCGCAGACCGGCTGATCGCGAGGCGAGGCTCGCGGATGCGGGCCAGCACGCGCTCCGCCACGGAAACCGCTTCTGCCGTGTCGCTGATCCGCGGGAGCAGGATGACAAACTCGTCGCCACCCATGCGCGCTATCGTATCGCCCTCACGAACGAGCTGCTGGAGATCCCGCGCGATCTGTTGCAGCGTCTCGTCACCCACGGCGTGACCAACCGAGTCGTTGATCTCCTTGAACTTATCGATATCGAGGAAGAGAAGCCCCAGCATGGAGCGCTCCCGGCGCGCAGTCGCGAGCGCGTTGTTCGTGCGATCGATCAGCACCGACCGCGTCGCCAGCCCGGTGAGGGCGTCGTGGAAGGCGAGATAGCGGATCGTTTCCTCCGCGCGCTTTCGCTCGCTGATGTCGCGGGCGACAGCCATGATTGCGCCGTACTCACCGCTGGCGCTGGGGACGCGCGACACGCTCAGCTCCGCCGGCAGGGACACACCGTCCTTGGTGACGACGGTATACTCCACGTCGCGGATCACGATGGAACCAGACGCCTTCGCGAAGCTGTCGGACAGACGCTGGTGGTCGGATGGCGCAACGAACTCGAGCGCGTTCCGTCCGCGGAGATCGTCCGTGTTGTCGAGTCCCACCAACTCGGCCGCGCGCCGGTTCGCCATGAGCACGCGCCCGTCTCGCTCCGCGACGAGCACGGCGTCCGGCGAGGTCTCGACCAGCGTGCGATAGAGCACCTCGCTCTCGCGCACCGATTCCTCGGCTCGCTTGCGCTCCGTGATGTCGTGCGCGATACACACGATCGCCTGCTGAGCGCCAGCGCCATCGCGAACAAGGGAGGCGGAAATGAGCGCAGTACCGTGACCGCCGGTCGCGTTGTGATACGTCACCTCGGATTGATGGAGCGCTTCCGGGTGGGACAGCCCGTCGAGCGCGCCCGCGAACCAACGCCCATCCAGCTCACTCGCAGTCATCCCGGTGAGCTCCTGCTTCGTCGAGCCGAGCATGGTGGCGGCAGCGCCGTTCGCGACACGAATGACGCCGTCACGATCGAGGACGAGCAGCGCATCGGCCATCGTCTCCACGATCTGGTTCGCCGCGAAGGCCGTCGTGATATCGACAAGGCGGTAACGCCAGATCGCGAAGGTCCCGATGAACATGAATGCACAGATGAACACGTAGCCGAAGGGGTAGACCGGCACATGAAACGCCGGCAAGTAATCGACGCTGCCCAGATCGGCGATGAGCAGCGCCAGCCAGATCGCTTGCAGCCGCTTGCGCTGCGTATCCGAGGTTGTCTCCGTGAGGGCGCTCTTATAGATGCGCAGACTTGCTGTCAGCGCCGTCCCAAAAAACACGATGAACGGCACTATGGGCCAGCCGTAGATCGGATAGTAGCCCCAGTAGTACCGGTGGAGATCGACGATGAACCAGCCGGTGGAAACGATCAGCACGTAGAAGGTGGTAGACAACACGAGCGCGCCGGCAACAAACGGCCACAGCGAGCGGAGGCGTCCCGTGACGGCTGTTGTGAACAATAGGACCATCGTGGGAATAAACGCGACGCCCACGTGTTCCACGCGCACCCAGTCCATCACGACCGACGTGTCGTTCGTCGAATACACCGCCGCGAAGCTGAGCAGCCAGACGGCCGTCGCTGTGGTGGTCGCCGCGAACGCTAGGCTGACGGACGAGGCCCGCTCCCGAAGCAGGACCGCGACGCCGTGGCCCGCGCTCAAGAGCCCCATGATAAGCAGCGGCAGCGCGTAGAGGCTGAAGCTGTAGCTGCTCAGATCGAACATTTTGCCATCACCAACTCGTTCCGCCCGGCGCCAAGGCAGCGGCCGAGGCCCAGGTGGCTCTCTAGGTAATTTCGGCCTTTCGAGAGAGGACGAATACCCGACAGCTTCCGGCGCGTGCGGGTTTTCCCTCATCTGCCGCGTGCCGTATCATCGGGGCGAGACCAGGCCCGTCGCCGGCCAAGGAGGCAGCATGACCACGCAGGCAGGAGCGCGCTCGATTGCGCCGCCGGAGCGCTCTGGCGGCCAAGGGCTCGACGCCCACCAGGACGAGTCGGGCAACAAGGCGATCTATCTCCTGCTGACGGACCCCGTGGTGGGCGAGCAGGTGCACTTCCTTGCCACATTTCGCGGCGGCGCCTACGAGGTGTGGGGCAAGCGCGGGTTGGCGCGCTTCCAGCGCTTCGCTGCGGACGGCGCGTACGAGTACGAAGTCATCGAAACGATCGGCGAGAACCCGGTCGCGAACCAGGACGCGCACGCCGTCGCGACGATCGAGGACGAGCTGGCGGCGGCGCGCGCTTCGGGCCGCCCGACGGACGACCCGAACAAGGCGTTCATCGAGCCGGAGCACCTGACGTACCCGCTCGCGTACGAGCGCATTGCGCAGCTCTTCGACAGCCCGAACGCGCCCGACCTCGTGCTCAACCCGAAGTCGTACGCCTTCGGAAGGCAGCCCGGCCAGCACGGCGCGCTCGATGTCGTGCAGTCACGCGCGCCGCTCTGCTTCTCCGGCCGGGGCGTGCGGCCCGGCGTGAGCGAGTCGGCCGCGCGCCACATCGACATCGCGCCGACGATCGCGAAGCTGATGGGCTTCCCGAAGGTCCACGGCCGCGACGCGCTCGGCCGCCCTTCCGACGACGTGTACTTTCGCCGCCAGGACGGCCGGCCTCTCGACGAAGTGATCGACGAAGCTGCCTCCGCCCGCCCGGAGCGCGTGTACATCTTTCATCTCGATGGCTTCGCCAACGACGAGCTGCACTGGCGTCTCGAGAACGAACCGGACGCCATCCCGAACTTGCGCCGGCTGATCGAGAGCGGGCACCGCTTCCGCTACGGCAGCATTGTCAACTTCCCGAGCATCACCTGGCCGAGCCACAACACGATCGGCACGAGCTGCTGGGGCGGCCACCACGACATCGTCAACCCGACGTACTACTTGCGCGAGACGCGCGAGGTGGTCACGCCCCAGGGCAGCCAGTTCGACACCGGCAGGTTCCTCAGCCACGACGTCGAGACGTTGTACGAGGCGTTCCATCGCGTGTACGGGTCGTGGGAGGGCCAGCGCGGCGCGCTGACCGCGGCGATCCACGAGCCCTGCACCCGCGGCGCCGACCACTCCGTGCTGGAGCGACGCGTGATCGGCGACCGCGACCGCCTGCGCGCCCTGACGTCGGATCTGATGGACGACATCAGCCCGCGCTGGACCGCCGACGGCCAGAGGGCCGCACAGGCCGAGGCTACCGTCGATAGCCGGGGCATCGCGCAGGTGCTCGTGCTGTTTACAGAGGACTCGCACCCGCCGCCGGCCTTCGTGTTTCACGAGTTCACCCTGCCCGACGGCACCGCGCATGACTACGGGCCCCACCACGCGGGCCACCGCACCGCCGTCGACGAGACGGACAGGCGCGTGGGACGGGTGCTGCAGATGCTGGACGAGCGCGGGCTGTTCGAGAGCACGCTGTTCTTGATCGTGGCCGACCACGGCATGGCAGCAACCGATGTCGATCTGGCCGCGGCACAAGTCGAGCTGCTGCCGCGCGAAGGGATGAAGGCCGTCGTGCCCTCGCCGCTGATTTACCTGCTCGACATGGCCGTCGACATCGAGCACGCGCGAGACGGGCGCACGGCGACGCTCACGGTGCTCGCGAACGACGCAGACGACTCGGGCGAGCAACCGCCGATCGCCGGAGCCGAGGTGACGGTGAGCGGCCCGCACGGCGCCGTCCTCGCCCACGCGCGAACGGACGTGGGCGGTGTGGCCGGCGTGCCCTTGCCCGCGGACATCCCGGCGCACGACATCGTGATCACCGTCCACCACGATGACTACAACCCGCGCCACCTGCGCCTCGACGGCTCCAGCATCACGCTCGACCTGCGGGAGCTGCTCTACGGAGTCACTCAGTGAAGCGCGTGGCTGCTGCCGCGGTCCTGCTGATCGCGGCGGCTGCGGTCCTC
>JBGQHA010000226.1:0-4925 GCA_041497735.1 Dehalococcoidia bacterium
CGCTGCAGCGCATCGAACATGAAGGTGAAGAGCACGACCGCGCCGCCCGCGCCCGCGACGGCTGCGTTCGTCCACGTCAGCCGCCACGAGACGCCTCGGTCCGCGCCACGCACTGCGGCCGCGCCGCCGATGCACATCATCGAGGCGATGAGCGCCGGCGCCAGCACCGGCCCCCACCACGGGACGGGCATGAGGAACAGAATATCCCAATCGAGCGGCGAGCGCGGCCAGCCGTTGAACAGCGCCAGCCAGAAGTAGTAGGCGATGTCCCAGAGGCCGAACGCGAAGACAAAGAAGCCCAGCCGGTCCTGCAGGCGCCGCCCCGCGATCCAGCCAACGGTCAGCAGCATGACGATCGTCGCCGCCTCGCGCCCGATCTCGATGCCGGCCAGCTTGTCGATCTGGGCCGGCAGGTCGCGGACGACGTCGTGGATGCCGCGCGCCTCGCGCAGATACGTGACGACCGCGCCTTCGACGTACGCCATGGCGATGGCGTACAGAGCGACGAACGGCAGCTTCCGCGTCCCCTCCACGACGAGAGTATAGCGGCCGCTTGCGGCGGAGGCGCTCAGGCGCAATGATCCCATCGATGCCTGGGCGAAACGTAACAGCCGTACTCTTGCTCTCGTGCCCCGATCAGCCGGGGCTCGTCGCGGCGGTGTCCGACTTTCTCTACCGCAACAAGGGCAACATCATCCACGCCGACCAGCACACGGACCAGGAGGAAGGCATCTTCCTCCAGCGCGTCGAGTGGGAGCTCGCGCGCTTCGCGATCGCGCGCAACGAAATCGAACCGGCATTCCAGCCGATCGCCGAACGTTTCAGCATGACATGGCGTCTGCACTTCTCCGACGCTGTTCCGCGCGTCGCGATCTTGGTGTCCCAGTTGCCGCACTGCTTGTACGACCTGCTCGCGCGCTGGCGGATGGGAGAGTTCCAAGCTGAAGTGCCGCTTATCGTCAGCAACCACGACACCCTGCGGCCGATCGCCCATGAGTTCGGCGTAGCGTTCCGAGAGATCAGCATCACACCCGAGACGAAGGCGGCCAGTGAGAAGCAGCTCGTGGCAATGCTCGAGCACGAGCGCATCGATCTCATCGTGCTTGCGCGCTACATGCAGGTGCTGGGCGAGGAGATCGTCGGGCGCTATCCGGACCGCATCATCAACATCCACCACTCGTTCCTACCGGCGTTTGCCGGGGCGCGTCCGTACCATCACGCGCACGAGCGAGGCGTGAAGATCATCGGCGCCACGGCGCACTACGTCACGCCGGAGCTAGACCAAGGGCCGATCATCGAGCAAGACGTGGCGCGCGTCAGCCACCGAGATTCGGTAGAAGACTTGGTGCGCAAGGGAAGAGACCTGGAAAAGATTGTGCTGGCCCGCGCTGTGGATTTCCACCTACGCAGGCGCATCCTGGTTTATGGTAACAAAACCGTGATATTTGATTGACTTGGGGGCTGGCGGCCACCGATCTCCCGTTGCTAAACTGGGACAGGCGAGTGTAACAGTCGTTGCTTTCCCTTCGGGGTTCTTGCCACCAGGTACCCCCGCAACGGGCTGTTACCTCGCCTTTTTGTTTCTCATCCGGGGACCCGGTCAACGTCCTGCTGGTCGGGTCCCGTCTGGCGACGCCGCTGGCTGAGCATACGCCGAGGCACCCCTAGTCGCATCGGTAATCTTGCCCATGCATCGATTTGGCTACAGAAGGCCCGTCCGGCGGGCGGCGAGCGCGGCGGCGGTGCGGTTCGGTACGGCGAGCTTCTTCAGGATGTGGCTGACGTGGTGATCGACGGTGCGCAGGCTGACCTTGAGCCGCTGCGCCACCTGGCGATTCGTCAGCCCCTCCACCAGCAGCTCCAACACTTGCGATTCCCTCACGGAGAGCTCTTGCGCGACGTCTCGAGACGGGCGCCGGCGAGCCGGCCGCCGGCTTCGCCGAGGCGGTGCCTGCGGCTGGCTGGCGCGGCGGGACAGGTCGATCGTGGCGATTGACAGCGCGATTACATCCCCGTCGCGCTCGATGGGTATCAGTTGGCTGAGGTAGTAGTCTGTCGTGCCGTGCGGCCCGGCCGAAGGGATCTCGTACGATACAGGACGCTTCGTTCGAATCGCGAGCTCGATATAGCCACGCATGCGCTCCTGGTGGTTCGGAGGGACGTAGGAAAAGACCGTGGCGCCGGTGACTTGCTCACGTGTCATGCCGGCGACCGTGCGGTTCGTGTACAAGATTTTGCCGTTCACATCGAGCAGAACGACGATGTCGGGTGCCCTGTCTGCGGGAAATTCTACGTGCGGCTCAGGGATCTCGTCGAAGACGCCGAGGTAGTACGTTAGCTCGCCGGTCTCATCCCGCACCGGCGCGACGAACACACTAGCCCAGAAGCGATGGCCGTTTTGGCGCCGGCCCGGCAACTCTCCCTGCCAGGTGTCTCCTTTGGAGATCACCGACCACATCAAGTACTCTTCGCCTCCTCCTGCGCTGAGGTCGAAAATCTTCAGGAAGGAGATATCGCAAGCGTCGTAGCCGGTCAGCTCACAGAATCGAGGGTTCGCGTATTGGATGGAGGCATCGCAGCGTGTCATGACCACGGCGAGGGGGCTCTGCTCGAGGGCAAGCGAGAGCGCTCGCAGCGCCTCCGGGCCCGGAGCACCACTACTTCCTTCGCCGCGTACGCTTGATGACATCCAGCCGCCAGCCTTCCCTCTGCAGGTGCCTGCTCTTAGCAGACTTCGAGTAACATGGAGACCGAAGGTGTGTCAAGATGTTGCTGGCCGTTCGAGGAGCAGTTTGGGGGCAAAGTGAGGGCTACATCGTGAAAGCAGCCGTCTACTACGAGACCGGTCCGCCGAGCGTGTTCCGCTACGAAGAGCGGCCCGATCCGCAGTGCGCGCCGGACGGCGTCGTGCTCGATGTACAGGCTGTCAGCATCGAGGGAGGAGACACGCTGAATCGGGCCGGCGGGCTCATGGCGAGCACGCCGCATATCGTCGGCTATCAGTGCGCGGGCGTCATCCGGGAAGCCGGCGCACAGGTCACCGACCGGTCGATCGGCCAGCGCGTCGTCGCGGCGATGCCGTTCGGCTCGCACGCCGAGCGCGTCGCGGTGCCGGCGAACGCGACCTGGGTCATCCCGGATGGCCTCGACGTGCAGATTGCGGCGTGCGTGCCGATCGCGTTCGGCACGGCGGACGACTGCCTGTTCGAGTTCGGCCACCTGCAGGCGGGCGAAACGGTGCTGATCCAGGCTGGCGCGGGCGGCGTTGGCCTCGCCGCGATCCAGCTCGCGAAGCGCGCGGGCGCGACGGTGCTCGCGACAGCCTCGAGCGACGATAAGCTGGCGCGTCTACGGGAGTTCGGTCTGGACCACGGGATCAACTACCGCACGAGCAACTTCGTCGAAGAGACGCGCAAGCTCACGAACGGCCGCGGCGCAGACCTTGTTGTCGATTCGGTCGGCGGCACGACGCTGCAGGGCAGCGTGGAGGCTGCCTGCTACCGCGGCCGGATCATCACGGTCGGACAGGCCGGTCGCGAGGGTATCGTGCCCGATGTGCGGGCGCTCTCGGCCGGGAACAAGTCGCTGACTGGGGTGTTTCTGGGCGTGGAGCTCGCCGTGAACCCAACGCGAGGCCGCGCGAACATCGCCCGCCTACTTGATGACGTTGCGAAGGGCGAGCTACGCGTTGTCATCGATCGTACCTATCCGCTGTCGGATGCCGCCGCCGCCCACGAGTACATCGAGAGCCGTCAAGCGTTCGGTCGGGTGGTGCTGATCCCGTAGCCATGGCAGACCGGTATCCACTTCTCACCGAAGATCCAGCGCATACCGAGATCCCGCCGTACCGCGCCGACCCGTACGAAGTCGCGCCCGGCGTCCTCATGCTCGCGAACTTCTCGAACACCTTCGCGGTCAAGACCAGCGACGGGCTGCTCCTCATTGACCCCGGCACGGCACCGTTCGCGCCGCATATCCACCAGGGCGCACGCGCCTGGAGCGACGCACCGCTGCACACGGCCGTGTACACACACGGGCATGCCGACCACGCCTTCGGGTTGCGGCCGTGGCTCGAGTCGGGCGAGCGGCCGCAGATCGTCGCGCAGGAGAACTGCGTCGCGCGATTCCAGCGCTACCAGCTCACGCACGGCTTGAACGCGCGCATCAACCAGCGCCAGTTCGGCCTGCCGCGGCCCACATTTCCGGACCAGTTCGACTGGCCGACGATCACCGTGCGCGATGCGCTGGTCCAGCGCATCGGCGACACCGACGTGCGCTATCGAGCGGCGAAGGGCGAGACCGACGATGCGCTCTACACGTACCTTCCGGATCGACGGGTGCTGTTCACGGGCGATCTGGTGATCTGGGCAGCGCCCAACTGCGGCAACCCGCAGAAGGTGCAGCGCTATCCCGTGGAGTGGGCCGATGCGCTCGAGCAGATGGCGGCGCTTGGTGCGGAGTGGCTCTTCCCGGGGCACGGCCTCGCGGTTCACGGGGAGAACGCAATCCGCGTGATGCTCACAGAGACCGCCGTCTGGCTGCGGTCGATCATCGACCAGGTGCTGGAGCGCATGAATGCGGGGCAGAGCCCGGAAGAGATCTTTCACGCTGTCGAGCCGGACCCGGAGCTGTCGACGCGGCCGTTCCTGCGCGCGACATACGATCACCCGAAGTTCATCGTGCGCAATCTGCTGCGCCTCTGGGGTGGCTGGTGGGACGGCAACGCCGCCGATTTGATGCCATCGCCTTGGGCGAGCCAGGGGCGTGAGATCGCGGCGCTCGCGGGCGGCGTCGATGCGCTGGTCGCCCGGGGGCAGACGCTATTGCAGCAGGGGGACTTGTCGATGGCGTGCCATGTCGCTGAATGGGCGACGCGCGGGCATCCGGAGCACCGGGCCGCGCAGGAGCTCAAGCGCGACGCCTAC
>JBGQHA010000227.1:0-4923 GCA_041497735.1 Dehalococcoidia bacterium
CCCCGAAAGCTCATCGACGCTGCGCGTGTGCGCCCGGTCGTAGATCAGCCCGACCATGACGAAGAGCAGGCCCGTGATAATGCCATGGCTGAACATCTGGAGCGTGGCGCCGGTCAGCCCCACCTGCCCCAGCGCGGCGATGCCGAGCAGCACATAACCCATGTGGCTCACGCTCGAGTACGCGATCAGGCGTTTCAGATCGCGTTGGCGGAACACCATCAGCGCGCCGTAGACGATGCTGATCACCGCGAGCGATGCCAGCCAGACGGCGTAGTCCTGCGCGGTTTTGGGCATGATGCCCGCGAGAATGCGCAGCATGCCGTAACCGCCCATCTTGAGCAGCACCCCGGCCAGGATCACGCTGACGGCCGTCGGCGCGTCCGTGTGGGCGTCCGGCAGCCAGGTGTGGAAGGGCACCACCGGCAGCTTCACCGCGAATCCGGCGAAGATCAGGAAGAAGATGAGCGGTAGCGGTAGCACTGTGCTGCTCAGGTGCGCGCCTTGAAGCGCTTGCATGTCGAACGTCGATGGGTTGGCCGAGAACGCGAGTGCGAGAAAGCCGACGAGCATGAGGGCGCTCCCGCTGATCGTGAACAGCAGGAACTTCATCGCCGAATACTCTTTGCGGCCCGAGCCCCAGATCGAGATCAGGAAGTACATCGGCAGCAGCTCGATCTCCCAGAACAGGAAGAAGAGGATGAGGTCCTGTGCCGTAAACACGCCCAGCACACCGGTCTCGAGCGCGAGGATCCAGGCGAAGTACTCCTTCGGCCGCAACTCGATGTTCCATGAGATGAGCGTCGCCACGATGAACAAGAACGTCGTCAGGATCACCATCGTGAGGCTGAGGCCGTCGACGCCAAGGAAGTAGTGCACGTCGAAGCCGACGTTCTCGGCGCGGAGCCAGCGATAGCGTTGCGCGAACTGCAGACCTTCGGCGTTGCGGTCGAACGCGGCGAAGATAATCAGCGACACGATGAGGACGGTGGCCGTGACGCCGAGCGCCATCCACTTCGCTTGCCGCTCCTGATCGCGCGGCAGCGACGCGATCACCAGCGCGCCGACGACCGGGAAGAAGACGAGGAACGTTAGCATCGCGTCCTCATAGCGGGTGGAGCAGGAACGCGAGGCCGCCCGCCAGCACCACGCCGAGCAGCGCGAACGCAGCGTAGACCTGCACCTGGCCGGTCTGCAGTTGCCGCAGGCCGAAGGATGTGAGCTTCGCGCCAATGGCGATGCCGTTCGCCGCCGCGTCGACGACGTTCGTGTCAAACCAGGCGAGGCCGGCGGTCACGCCGCGGTACAGGACGTTCTTGACCAGCACGTCCTCGTACAGGTCATCGAGGAAGTACTTGCGCTCGAGGAGGACGTGCACGGGACGCAGCGCGGCGCTCACGCGCTCCGCTGAGAGCACCTTCGCGCCGTAGAACAGCCAGGCGCTGCCGATCCCCGACAGCGCAACAGCCGATGACCCGAGGGCGATGCCCCAGCTGAAGTGCACCTTGTGCACCGACTCCGGATCGGGCAGCGCGCCGGTGAGCAGATGCTCGATCCCGCCGCGCGCGTTCGTGAAGCCGATCAGCACCGCCGGCACCGCGAGCACGGCGAGGGGCAGCACCATCAGCCAGGGCGATTCGTGCGGGTGGGACGGATCGCGGCCGTGCGAGGTGTCTTCCGGCGCCTCGCCACCCTGGTACTCGCCCTCGAACGTGAGGAAGATGGCGCGGAACATGTAGAACGCCGTGAGGAAGACGACGGCGAGCGCGAGCCAGAACAGCACCGGCTGGTCATGCCACGCCGCGCCCAGGATCTCGTCTTTGCTCCAGAAGCCCGCGAAAGGAAAGACGCCCGACAGGCTGAGCGAGCCGACAAGGAACGTGGCGAACGTCCAAGGCATGACGCGACGCAGGCCGCCCATCTTGCGCATATCGAACGTGTTCGTCGCGTGGCTCACGTTGCCGGAGCCGAGGAAGAGCAGCGCCTTGAAGTACGCGTGCGTGAGCAGGTGGAAGATCGCCGCGACGTAGCCGCCGCAACCGATCGCGAGCATCATGTAGCCGAGCTGGCTGATCGTCGAATAGGCCAGCACGCGCTTGACGTCCGTCATCACGAGGCCGATGAGCGCCGCCATGAGCGCCGTCGTGCCACCGACTGCGGCGATCGTCAGGCGCGCGCCGTCGGCGGCCTCGTAGATCGGGAAGAGCCGCGCGACGAGGTAGACGCCGGCAGCGACCATTGTCGCGGCGTGGATCAGCGCCGAGACGGGAGTGGGGCCTTCCATCGCGTCGGGCAGCCAGACATGGAGCGGGAACTGCGCCGACTTCCCGGCCGCGCCCGCGAACACGCCCAGCCCGAAGACCGTGAGCACGTTCACGCTGATGGCACCGGTCACGGCCAACTGCTGGATCTGCCCGATATCGAACGTGCCGGTCTTCGTCCACATGAGGATGATCGCGAGGAGCAAGCCGACGTCGCCGAGCCGCGTGACGAGGAACGCCTTCATCGCGGCGCGCGTGGCCGAGGGCTTGTGGAACCAGAAGCCGATCAGCAGGTACGAGCAAAGGCCGACCAGCTCCCAGAAGACGTAGATGAGCAGGATGCTGTCGACGAGGATGAGGCCGAGCATCGATGCGGTGAACAGCGAGAGGTACGCGAAGTAGCGCGAGTAGCCGCCGTCGCCCGCCATGTACTCCTGCGAGTAGATCTGCACCAGCAGCGCCACCGACGTCACGACGACGAGCATGATCGCCGTGAGCCCATCGACGCGGAGGCCGAGGTTCACGATGAGATCTCGCCCAGCCGGCGCGCTGACGGTGAGCCACTCGTGCGTGCGGAAGGCGAGCGGATGCCCGTCCTTGTCGATGACGCTGTCGAGGACCCAGAGCGAGAACAGGAACGACAGCGCCACGCCCGCGATCGCCGCGTAGCCGCTCCACTTCGGGTACGGCCGCGTCCACAGCGCGATCGCCGCCATCGAGCCGATAGGCAGCAGCAAGATCGACCAGACGACGCCTTCGGGGACCTGCGGCAGCATCAGATCTTCCTCAGCAGCTCGGCTGCGACGTGCGTCTTGCTATCGGGCACCCAGAGCTCGCGCGGCGCGCTCATCGGCGCCTCGCTGTCGAGCGGCGGGAGGATACGGATCGGCAGGCCTTCGTGGTTGAAGAACTCGCGCAGCATCTGCGCGGTATAGCCGCTCTTTACGTCCATGAACTTCGACCACATCCCCTTGCCCTACCTTACCAGCGCAGCAAGTTGATGCGATCGACGTCGATCGTGTCACGGAAACGATAGATGGCAACGGCCAGCGCGAGCGCGACCGTGGCCTCGGCGGCGGCGACGGTGATCACGAAGATCGCGAACACGTGCCCGTCGAGCGGCCGCGGGGAGTCGACGAAGCGCGAGAAGCCGATCAGCGTCAGATTGACGGCGTTCAGCATCAGCTCGATGCCCATCAGCACCGCCACGGCGTTGCGCTTCGTGAGCGCGACGTACAGGCCGATCGCGAAGAGGATCGCGCCGACGATCAGGACCTGGTCGAGCGTGACTTCGGCGGCGAACAGCGGCTCCACCTACTCCTCCTGCACCAGCACGATCGCGCCGATCATTGCGATCACAAGGAGCACCGACGCGATCTCGAACGGCAGCACGAACGGCTTCAGCAGCTCGTTGCCGATCGCGTTCGCCGTGGTATCGAAGGAGCCGTGCGCGACCTCGCGCCACTTGGTCTGCACGATCACGAAGATCAGTCCGGCCGCCAGCACCGCCGACAGCGCGAGCGCCGGAAGCTGCAGCAAGTTCCCCGCGTTGTTTCTGTCCGCGCGCGGCGTCAGCATCACCGCGAAGATCATGAGCACCGCGATCGCGCCGGCGTAGATGAGCACCTGGACCACGCCGACGAAGTCGGCGGAGAGCGTGATGAAGAGCCCCGCCATGCCGACGAAGCTGAGGATGAGCAGCAACACAGCGTGCATGAGATTGCGCACGACGACGATCATCGCCGCCGAGCCGACCGTCAGCGCCACGAGGCCCCAGAACGCAACGA
This sequence comes from Dehalococcoidia bacterium, assembly GCA_041497735.1. Lineage (GTDB taxonomy): Bacteria > Chloroflexota > Dehalococcoidia > DSTF01 > RBG-16-68-14 > JBBDXS01. The sequence continues at coordinate 4,046 of JBGQHA010000227.1, forward strand.
CGACGCCGGTATCGTGCAGGGCGCTTCTCCTAGATCGTGGCCGGCTCGCCGGGCAGCGGGACACTGATGTCGTGGACGAGCCGAGCGCGCTTCGGCAGGCGCTCGAACGGTTGGGTCATGACGCTGGTGAAGCCGTAGATCAGCACGCCTGCCAGCGCGAAGTTCACGACCGCGAAGATCGGCAGGACGACGCCGGCGCTGATGTCGTACTCCTGCCACATGAGGACCTCGAACGCTGAAAGCAGGATGTTCACCAACGCGAGCGGCAGCAGCGCCTTCCAGGCGAACGCCATGAGCTGGTCGATGCGGAAGCGTGGCAGCGTGCCACGGAACCAGATCAGGATGAAGTACACGCTGTACAGCTTGGCGATGAACAAGAGGTAGCCGGGGACGATCTTCTCGAGACCAAATGTCCACCAGCCGCCCAGGAACAGCGCTGCGATGATACCGGAGACAACCATCGAGTTGACGAGCTCCACGGCGTAGAACAGACCGAACTTCATGCCCGAGTACTCGATGTGATAGCCCGCGATGATCTCGGACTCCGCCTCGGCGATGTCGGCCGGCGATCGGTTCAGCTCGGCTGTCGAAGCGAGCAGGAAGATGAGGAACGCAAGCGGTTGGAAGAAGATCAGCCACGATCGGTAGAAGTCCTGAAAATGCACAATACCGCTGAGCTGCATGGTCCCGGCGAAGACGACAACACCCAGCAGCGCCAGCACGCTCGGGATCTCATAGCTGATCAGCATCGCGATGACGCGCATCGCGCCGAGGAGCGCATACTTGTTGTTCGACGCGTAGCCGGCCATGAAGATCATGATCGCCGAGGTCGAGCCGAGCGCGAGCAAGTAGAGCACGCCGACGTTCAGATCGGCGAG
>JBGQHA010000228.1:0-4906 GCA_041497735.1 Dehalococcoidia bacterium
CCGGCCAGGCCGGCCCACAGCTCGGCGCAGTCGCCCAGCCCGTGCGTCATCACAACGGGGAAGCCACTGCCCGCTTCCTCGTAGTAGATCTCGATGCCGTTCAGCTTCGCCGTGGGCATAGCGAGGGACAGTGTACGGCAGCAGCCAGCCGCCAGCTAGCGCGACGGCGCCAGCACACTGGTGCGACGAGTGTCATGAGGCGCTATGTCGGCTAGAGAGGTGTGGTAAGATAACCTGCAAAAGGAAGACGCCTGCTCTGATACAGCAGGCGACCCAGCCCCGCCCTTTTTGGCCGATACTTCTCGCATAAAGGGTACAGGGGATAGTTGTCCTCTGTCCAGGTCAGCGAAGGGGCGCAGCGACAATGAGATTCGTCTTCGACAGCCTCAAGACCGCCCAAGCTGCCTGTTGGCTCATCAATCGAGCAGGTGGCACTCTAAACTACATGGTTCTTATCAAGTTGCTCTACCTGTCTGACAGGCAGTCCCTTGTCGAGACCGGCATGCCGATCACTGGCGACCGCATGGTGGCGATGCCACACGGGCCGGTCCTGAGCCGGACGCTCGATCAAATAAACATGGGTGAACCAGTCGCACCGGAACAGCCAAGCCCTTGGTTTGAATACATCACGGAACCGAACGGCTATAGCGTATCTGCCAAAAGGGCTAACGAAGTTGATGAGCTTTCCAAGTATGAGATCGGAGTCCTGGACTCCGTTTATCACAAGTTTGGAAGCATGAACATATGGGTTCTCAGGGACTTCACGCACACTCTCCCAGAATGGAGCGATCCACACGGATCGTCGTTCCCTATTGAACCAGCTGACATCTTGCGAGCTTCTGGTAGATCAGACGCGGAGATCAGAGAGATTGTCGAGTTAGCCGAGGAAGTATGGTTCATGGATAGCTTGGCAGGGATTGCCCACGTTGGAAGTCGGTGATGCCTTCGTCAACGTTGATCCTGGCAGTCCAAGCCATCTCTGGGTAGTTATCGCCAAGTCCTCTGATGACGTGGCAATCGTCAACTTTACAAGCAAGACTTCACTGTCCGCGGATGAGAGCTGTGTCATAACCAAGGGCGAACACAGCTTCGTCGCCCATGACACCATTGTCTTGTATCGAGCAGCCAAGATGCCCAAAGAGGCGGTGCTCGACTCAGCCAGGGATCACAAGTATTTGGAGATGTATGATCGCGTCTCTCCTGCGCTTTTGCTTCGGATCCAGCAAGGCGCTCTCACATCCCCTTTCTGCCCGATGAAGATTCAAGCGGCAGTCAGGAAGATGTTAGGTCGCTAGAGTTTCGCAACGGGCTACAAGGATCACCCGCCAGACCGGGAAACCTCGCTGGACTCGACGCTGCGGCGAAACCTGGCCCCGCGATACGATCCCCTCGCCATGCCAGCGACGGTCCGAGCGAAGCGCACCGACGGCGTCCTGCCCGACTGCCTCCGCCCCGGCCTCGATGTCGTCTTCGTGGGCATCAACCCCGGGTTGGCGTCCGCGGCGGCGGGGCACCACTACGCCGGGCCCAACAACCACTTCTGGCCGCTCCTCTACGAAGCCGGCCTCGTGCCCGAGCCGATGACCTTCGAGGACGACGCTCGTGTGCCGGACTTCGGCATCGGGCTCACGAACATGGTGCAGCGCTCCTCGCGCGGGCTGCACGAGCTCTCTCGCGATGAGCTCCTCGCTGGCGCGGAACGTCTGCGCGCAAAGCTGCGTCGCTACCGGCCGCGCGTCGTCTGCTTCAACGGCAAGGCGATCGCCGAGGCGTTCCTCGGCCAGCGCTGCGCCCTCGGCCTGCAACCGGAAAGCTGGGAAGGCATCGTGATCTACGTCATGCCGTCGACGAGCCCGCGCGGGGCGTCGTACCAGCGCGCCGACAAGCTGCGCTTCTTTCGCGACCTCAAGCGCATCGTCGACGGGAAGGCTTCGATAGGCTCACCCCGAGGGCGCCTGCGGTGAGCGGCCGTTCGCGCCGGCGGAAGGAGCGCGCGCCGCCGCCCGAGCTGCCGATTTTCTCGGAGCGGCTGACTGCCGTGCTGGAGGAGTTCTTCGCCGGCCAGGCGCCCAACGTCGGGCGCTTCTGCGGCTTCTGCTACACGCCCATCGATCCGACCCGCCACCACTGCCCGCACTGCCAGAAGGCGGTGACGGACCACCCACCCGTTACCAAAGTACCGCCGGACGTGCTCGAGATGTTCCGCAAGCTGCGCCGTCGCGAAAGCCTCGTGGTGAACAGCTTCGCCTACCTCGGGCTCTTCTCCGGTGTCTTCATCTTCATGGCCGTCTTCTACGCGCTCTTTATCCTGGACGCCGGCATCTGGTGGTACGTCTTCGATATCATCCTCCTCTTCGTCGCAGCGCGCGTGCTGGCGGGGCTCATCGGCGGCTACATCGGCGATGAGCTGGGCTATCGCTACGCCCGCAGCAAGCTGATCGAGGAGTGGCAGGCGTATGAGTCGGGACGGGAGACGAAGCGCAAAGCCGCCGCGGCGCAATCGTAGGGGCGCATGGCCATGCGCCCTGCTCGCCAAGGGACCTCTTCCCTCATCCTGAGCTTGTCGAAGGACGACCCCTGCTCAACCCCTCCCGACCTCGCTACCGCCTGCCCGCCGCCGGCACGAGCGCTTCGTCCCAAGCCCGGCGCATGATCTCATCGACCGTCTCATCCGCCGTCTGGGTCGAGGAGTCCAGCCACAGCCCGATGCGGTCGTCGGTCCGCTCGATCGATTCCGTGAGCCACTCCCACTCGCGCCACAGCGCCGTCCCGCGCCCGCGCTCTCGCTCGCGCACCGTCTCCTTGCTCGGCGTCAGCATCACGAACATGAAGTCCAGATCGGCCAGATCTCCTCGCAGCTCGACGAGCTGCCGCTCCAAGATGATGTCCTCCATCACCACGGTGAACCCTGCGTCGTAGAACGAGCGGCCGAGCAGGCACATGTTGTGCTGGCGTAGGCGCAGCTGCCGCGCAGCCTCACCCTCGACCTCGCGGTTGATCGATGTCTGGCTCGCCACGGGCCATTCGCGACCCGAGACGATCATCTTCTGCATTTGGTCGCCGCTCACGTGTACGCCGCGCCGGAACCGGCGCGCCAGCAAAGGCGAGACCGTCGTCTTCCCGGCACCCTGCGTGCCGGAAATCACGAAAATCGCACACCGGTCGTCCAACCTGCTATCCGAACTCATGTCTCCCCTCCCACAACAGCCACGCCCTTCTGTCATCCTGGGCGGGCCGCGTCGCCCGACTGTCATTCCGAGCTGCTAGTCCGCCAGCAGGCGGACGACAGCGAGGAATCTCGCAGCGCTGAAGGGACGCGTTACCAAGAAAGGCGAAGCGCCTGGTGCTCACAGCTGTGAGATTCCTCGCATGCGCTCGGAATGACAGTTGGTCTATAGGTCCCCGAGCCGCACGCGGTTCTTCAGCGCGCGGCCTGCCGCGTAGCGCGACAGGTTCTCCAGGAACAGCTCGCTGGCACGGTCGAAGTTCAGCGGCGAGTTACCCGAGTTGTGCGGCGTCACGATCACGTTCGGGAGCGACCACAGCTCGCTCTCCGGCGGCAGCGGCTCCTCCTCGAACACGTCCAGGCAGGCCCCGCCGATCCCGCCGTCCTTCAGCGCAGCCAGCAGCGCCGTCTCGCGCACCACGCGCCCGCGCGAGACGTTGATCAGCCACGCGGAGGGCTTCATCGCGCGCAGCTCCGCCGGGCCGATCAGGCCGTCGGTCTGCGCCGAGAGCGGCACGGTGAGGACGACGAAATCGGCGCGCGCGAGCAGGTCGTGCAGGCGCTCCGGTGGCAGCAGCTCGTCGACGTAACGAAGCGGCCGCTGTCTGCGCCGGCAGCCGATGACCTGCATGCCGAACGCCTTCGCCAGCCGCGCGACCTCGCCGCCGATGTGTCCCACGCCGATGACGCCCGCCGTCTTCCCCGTCAGCTCCTCGGCTGGGACGGACTGCCAGCGCCGCTCGCGCTGCGCCTCCGCCAGCGCGTCCATGCGCTTCACCACGCGCAGCATCATGCCGATGACGTACTGCGCGATCGGCACGCTGCTGCTCCCCGAGGAGTTGCTGAGCAGCACGCCGCGCTCCAGCAGCATCCGGAACGCCGGATGGTCGACGCCGGCGCTGAAGCTGTGGAACCAGCCCAGCCGCGGCAGCGTGAAGAGCCTCGCGCCCACGGGCCGGCCGTACTCGCGCCACCAGAAGTCCTGCGAGAAGTAGGCGACGTCGGCGTCCTGCGCCCGCCCCGGCCAGCCATCGCCGGCCGGCACGACAAACTCCGCGCCGGGAGCGATGGCGCGCATGCGTTCGCCGTAGCGTTCAGCGACGAGGGCGGAGCAGGCGATGATCATGGGGCCGTCGCAGTGTATAGCCGTAACACATCGACGGGCCACCCAGTCTTGACCCCTTACAGAGCCGGTGCTACCCTGATGCCACCCTCAGAGGAGGTAGCCATGTTGGCCGGAGGGCCGTTCGGTCTGGGTCCACTCGAGCTCGGCGTCATTGTAATCGTCCTGCTGTTGATCTTCGGCGTGAACAAGGTCGGGGATCTCGGCGGCGCGCTCGGCAAGAGCGTCCGTGAGTTCCGTAAGGCGGCTCACGAAGATGAGCCACCTGCCACGGCGTCGCCGAACAACAACGCGAGCAGCTCAGCGGCCGCGACGCCACCAGTGACCACCACGCTCTTCTGCTCGAACTGCGGCGCGCAGCTCGGCGACGAATCGAAGTTCTGCGCCCAGTGCGGCGCCCCCACCCAGGCGCCCGTTAGCTAGCCCAGCCCCGTGCCCGGCAGCGCGCTGGAATAGCGCAGGTCGGGGTCGTACTCGCCGTCCCAGTCAGTCCACGTCTCCAGCTCCGGATCGGCCAGCGCGAGCTCCTTCTGGAGCTCGCCGAGCAGCCTCTGCAG
>JBGQHA010000229.1:0-4886 GCA_041497735.1 Dehalococcoidia bacterium
CGAAGCTGTCGTTGTTCTGCAGGTTGTAAGGGTTGAGCTGGGACGTGCTGGTGTTGAAGTAGGCCGCGATGCTGCCCGGGATCTTGCTGTCGTTGGTGACGCTGGTCAGGAAGCGCTCGTCGGGGTGGAGGTGATGGCTCGCGTCCCAATTGAGCGCTGTGAGGCGAAGAAGCCCGGCAAAGATGATGATGACAGCCAGGGCAACGCCAATGAGAAAGCGCTCGGAGACGAGAGTCTCGCGGGCGGGCAGGGTAATGGTCAGGTTGCCGAAGGGAGATCGACCCACGGGCTCGGCGGAGCCGGCTGAACGGTCGACGAGGCGCTGCGTATCTTCGCTCATGAGCGAGGTGGCGGTTCGACTATTCTAGCACCGCGCTTCTCGAGGCACCATAACTCGTCACGAGGGTAATCCCTACTCGACAACAATCGTTCCCCACATACCGAGCTGGCGGTGGCGGGGAACCGTGCAATAGAAAGTGAATGAGCCCTTCTCCTTCGGCGTGAACACCAGCGTGCCGCTCTTGCCCGCGTCCGCGGCAACGAAGATGTCGCCCTTGCCGGCGGAGATCGGGCCCGTGCTTTCCGATTGGCTGACGTCGGCCTGCATGTGGTCGATGTTGAAGTCGTGCAGGATCCCGCCGCCGTTCTGGAAATCAATCCGGACCTGCTCGCCCTCTCTCAGGACGATGCGCGACGGCTGGAAGTTCCACTCCTTGGCAGTCACGGTGAGCGCACCGTTCTGGGGGGCTGCCGGAGTCGGCGTTGGGCCGCTCGGGCCGCCGCCGCAGGCGGCGAATACGACGAGGCTCAGGGCGAGCGCGAGACAAGCAGGCCGGAGGTCTACCATCCCTTCTTCGCGAGGAGCGCGCAGAGGTCCGCGATACGACAGGCGTAACCCCACTCGTTGTCGTACCAGGCGGCAACTTTGACCAGGTTGCCCGCGACGACGTTGGTCACGGGCGCGTGAACGATCGATGAGTGCTCGTCGCCCTTCATGTCCATCGAGACGACGTGGTCCTCCACGACATCGAGGATGCCCTTCATCTTCTCGGCCGCCGCCTCCCGCATGGCTGCGTTCACCTTCTCGACCGTGGTGTCCTTCTCGGTGAGGCAGACCACCTCCACGATCGAGACCGTGGGCGTGGGGACGCGATAGGCCAGACCGTCGAGCTTGCCTTCGATCTCGGGAATCACGACCTTGAGGGCCTTCGCGGCGCCGGTCGTGAACGGCACGATGTTGAGGGCGGCGGCGCGGCCTTCACGGATATCGCTGTGGCCGACGTCCAGCACGCGCTGCGTGTTCGTGTAGGCGTGCACCGTGGTCATCTGCCCCTTTTGGATGCCGAAGTTATCGAGCAGCACCTTCACGACAGGCGCCAGACCGTTCGTGGTGCAGGAGGCGTTCGAGATGACGTGGTGCTTCGACGCGTCGTACTCGTGGTCGTTCACGCCCAGGACGATGGTCTTGTCCTCGTTCTTGGCGGGCGCCGAAATGATCACCTTCTTGACCGTGTCGTGGCGGTGGGCGGCGGCCTTCGTCGCATCTGTGAAGAGGCCGGTGGATTCGATGACCAGCTCGACGCCGGCGTCTCCCCACGGGATCGCGGCGGGGTCACGCTCGGCGAAGACGGTGATCGGTTTGCCGTCGACGACGATCGATCCGTTGCGGACTTCGACCGTGCCGTTGAAGCGGCCGTAGTTGGAGTCGTACTTGAGAAGATGCGCATTCGTCTCGGAGGGGAAGAGGTCGTTGATCGCGACGACCTCGAGTTCGCTGCCGTGCCGGTCTCGCATCGCCTTCAAGGCCTGCCGGCCGATGCGTCCGAAGCCGTTGATGCCGATCTTGACTGCCATGAACCCCTCCTTCGTCTGGTGGCTGCAAGGGGATCATAGCTCAGGCGGCGGCTACGCGCCGCCGAGAATTGTGCTCACTCGGCGGAAGCGGTCGTGCCGACGGCTATAGCCTTCGCTGTGGCGGCGGGCCGTCGCAGCAAGTCGATGAACTCCGACGCCTGGCGCTTCGAGAGCTCCGCGGGCAGCCGGCCGAACACGGCGCGGCAGCGCTGCTCGACGCCCTCTTCGCCCATGGCGGGCTGATCGCGGCCGATGCAGTAGATGGCCTTGATCTGAGAGGGAGTGGCGCCGGGCACGCCGTCGCGGATGACCTTAAGGCCTTCCGGAGGTGAGACGGGGGAATCGACGACGCGAGTGTGGCTGGCGGGGTACTCGGGGCGCGGCGAGGCCGCTTGCCGCGGCGTGCCAGAGGCGGACGCGCTCGCGCGCCTACCTCGCTTGGCAGCATCCGCAGAGAAGTCGAAGTCCTCGCAGAACTGAGTGCCGTATCCCAGGGCGGCAAGCGCGCGGCCGAGCGCCTTGGTCTCTGCCTTCTCGATGTAGTCGCCGAAGTCGTCCGCCGTCTCGCTGCCCCAGCCGGTGGCGACGCCGGCTCCAGGGATGGCGGCTCGGGCGCGGAAAAGCGCCAGCCCACCGCCGTGCTTCACGAGCTCGGTTTCGATGACGGCGTCTGGGTGTTCGGTGCGCAGCCAGAGTAGCCGCCACTTTACCTCCAAGTAGTCTCTGCCGTTGAGGTTGGTCAGGTACTTGCTCGCGTCGAACGCCTTGGTCGTCGTCATCGCCACCCTCCTCAGGAGCCTCGCGGAGATAGAATATACGTTCTGTCTGCTGCTGTCAAGGTCCTCTGGGGTTCCCCAGACGGAAAGCGGGTCGGGGGCGCCGATCGGGGGTGGACGAGCGGAGGTCGCGCGAGTAGACTAGCGTCGTTGGTGGCGCAGTCGGTGCGCGCGGCGGCGCGATGACGGCGCAAGAGATACGTGGTGCGATCGGGTCGCGGGTGTGATCTTCCAAGAGATCGCGCGCGGGATCAGCACGTGCAAGGATCGCGAAGATCGCGCAATGGCGCAGCGCGTTAGCGGGACGCACGACGTGATCGATGCACGTGTTGGAAAGAGATCACGGAAACAGTCAAATCTTTATGTGCGAGCGTGGTAAAAGTGTAGACAGGCCGCGTGGTGACGCGTACAATTGGTGCATTCCCCAGTCCCCGGCACAGTTACACTACATGAGGTGAGCACAGCGTCATGGAAGATCGCATCGGCCACTTCCTCCATTTCTTGTCTGCGGAAAAGGGGGCATCGGACAACACCATCGCGGCGTATCGAAACGACCTGAGTCAGTTCCATCATTACCTCTCGACGATCAACCTGAACGGTCGCGCCCAAACCGATTGGACGCGGATCAACAAGGACGTGATCATCAACTACGTGCAGGAGCTCAAGGAACGGCGTTACGCGGAAGCGTCCGTTGCGCGGAAGGTTGCGGCGATGAAGTCGTTCTTCCAGTTTCTGCAGGCGGAGGGAGCGATCCAGGGCAACCCCACCGAAAGTCTGGAGGCGCCGCGCGTCGGCAAGACGCTGCCCAGGCCGCTCACCGTGCAACAGATCGATGAGCTACTGGAGCAACCGTGCAAGCGCAAGACGCCGGAGGCGTTACGCGACCAGGCGATGCTCGAGCTGCTCTACGCGACAGGGTTGCGGGTAACGGAGCTCGTGTCGCTGGACATGGAGAGCATCATGCTCGACCCGAAGACGCCCAGCGCGCGCTGCCTCGGCAAGGGGGCGAAGGAGCGCACCGTTCCGATCCACGAGCACGCGTTTCGGGCGCTCGTTTCGTATCTCAATGAAGGACGTCCGCGTTTGGTGAAGATGAAGCCGGAGAGCGCGTTGTTTGTCAACCGGCGGGGCGACCGCCTCACGCGCCAAGGCTTCTGGCTGATCCTCAAGCAGTACGCGAAGGACGCGAACATTGAGGGAACCGTCACGCCTCATTCCTTGCGTCACAGCTTTGCCACTCATATGCTCAGGGGCGGCGCGCCGCTTCGCAGCGTGCAAGAGCTCCTCGGTCATGCCAACATCTCCACGACCCAGGTGTACACGCAGATTACAGATGAGCACGTGCGCCGTGTCTATGAGGCGGCGCACCCTCGCGCGAGATAACGCGAGCACCTCTCCTCCCCGGCTGCGCCGCCACCGTTCAATCGGGGCGGCGCTGTTCTTACTGCTCGCCTTCGCCGTTGGGCTCTCGTGCGGCGGTGGGTCGTCCCGGCCCTCGTCGACGTCCACGCCAGCCGCGACCGCGCCTTTCTCGACCTCGAACAGCGATCAGCCAGCCCAACGAGACCTCGTCGATCTCGCGCAGCGGCTGCAGGGCGCTGTCTCGCCGGCGCGATCGGTGCAGCTGCCGCCGCTCAACGTTGGCGACGTCCAGCAGCTCGATCTCGCGCAGCTGCCCAGCGATCCGGCGCAGCCGCCCACCACCGAGTACATCTCCGCGACGGTGCGGGCCGTGTCCGATCACGCGTACTTCTTGTTCGAGGACGGTGGCCCAGGCATCGATGACAATGAGGTGCAAGCCGCGGTGAGCTCGTTTGAGAGCACCATCTGGCCCCAGACGACGGGCGTCTTCGGTCTGCCCGCGATCCCGGGCGTCGATGGCGACCCGCGTATCGTGGTCCTCCATGCCGACCTGGGGGCGTCCGCCGGCGGCTACGTGAACGGCGACGATGCCTATCCGCGGTCGGTTGTGCCGCATAGTAACCAGCGCGAGATCTTATACATCAACGTCAGCGTGCGCCCGCTCGGTTCCGCCGAGTACGAGCACGTAGTGGCCCACGAGCTGCAGCACCTCATCCATCGCGCGCACAACGGCGACGCCGAGACCTGGCTCAACGAGGGGCTCTCGGAGTACGCGGGCGACCTGGTAGGTGGCCCAACGCAGTACGAGTCCTTCCTCAAGGAGCCGGATACGCAGCTCACGGCCTGGCCTGACGGATCGAACGCGCACTACGGCGCGAGCGCGCTCTTCGTCGA
>JBGQHA010000230.1:0-4884 GCA_041497735.1 Dehalococcoidia bacterium
CGTTTCTGCGGTCGCTGCTCGAGCGGGGGCTGGACGTTTCGCAGGGGCTGCTGGTGATCGTGGACGGGAGCAAGGGTCTGCGGGCGGCGGTGAGCAAGGCCTTCAAGGGTTGGGCCCTGGTGCAGCGGTGTCAGTGGCACATCGCGGGCCGAGACCCGCGTCTTCCAGGGAGGTGGAAGGTCCTCCCCCGGGCAAGACCCCATGAGCCCGGTAGCCAGGGGTCAGGCGTGATGGGGCAACCTGTCACGTCGGAGCAGACCCGACAGACGAGCCTCAGAACCCAGTCCGGAGGCCGGGCGAAGTTTCGGGCCGTACCGAGAGGGAACGCGTTTGGCGCCGTCAAGGCAGCCCGGACGTTGATCACTGGGAGAGTCCGGGGATGGGGTGGTCGAGTCGCCTGTGTTTCGACGAAGACAGCAACGGCCGCAGATACATGGGGAACCGAAGCGGCTGTCACCCCCGGCGTTTGAAGCGACGGCACGAAATGAAGGAGACGCGAGGGAACGGACGAGATCCCGCGAGGTCGGCGGAGCGTTCCGCTGCCGTAAGCGAGGGTATAAGGCGCGAAACGCCGAAGTCCCAAGCGACGCCTCGTGGGAAGTCGGAGGGGGCCATAGTAGCGAGGAAGGCGTGGACAGCAAAACCCGCCGGAGCAAAGGGCCCCTGCTTGAGCCGAGCCTCTCATGGAGGAGGGATTGCGTGACTGCCCGTAGGGCTCAATGCACGCCAAGAGAAAGGGTCCGCGTACTCCAGCGGGGGCTATACCGAGCGGCCAAGGCTCAGCCGAAGCGCACCTTCGGGGTGCTGTACGACAAGGTCTGCAGCGAGGAGGTATTGCGGGTCGCGTGGGAGCAAGTCCGACGTAACCGTGGATCGGCGGGCGTCGACGGGCAGACCATCGAGGCCATCGAGGCGTCTGGGGTGGAGCAGTTTCTCGCAGAGCTACGCGAGGAGCTGCGACGGCAAGGCTACCGGCCGCAACCGGTACGTCGGGTTTTCATCCGGAAGTCCGATGGGCGGCAGAGGCCGCTGGGCATTCCACGGATTCGAGATCGCGTCGTCCAGGCGGCGGTTCGAATCGTGATCGAGCCGTTGTTTGAGGCGAGCTTTCGCCAGGGGTCGTACGGGTTTCGTCCGAAGCGTGGCGCAAAGCAGGCAATCTACGATATCCGCAAGTGGGTGACCTTCGGCTACGACAAGGTGATCGACCTGGATCTCAAGAGCTACTTCGACACGTTGGACCACGAGCTTTTGATGAAGCTCGTCGCGCGGCGGGTACGAGACCCGCGCGTGCTGCGGCTCATCCGCAAGTGGCTGCGCGCCGGGGCGATGCACGAGGGACAGGTACAACAGACCTTGATCGGCACTCCACAAGGTGGGGTGATGACTCCTCCCACGCATAGGATAACCCCCCTCGGTACCTGGCCTTGAGCCTGTAATCGAGTGCCGGATCACGACGCGCTCCGGCCCGACGAGCACCTCCCGGACCAGCAGGCGCAGGATCCGCTGACGCTCCGGAATGGAGACGGTCTCAGCGGCGTTGCGCAACCGAGTGAGGAATCCTCCGAGGTTCTCCGCCAGGCGGAGGTACGTTTCCCGATCGACGGCCTGGGCTTCGAGCGCCTCGAGCTGGCCACGCAGCGCCGTGGCCTTCCTTCGAAGCTCGGGCGAACGGCGGCGGAGCTCCTCCAGTTCGATCAGCTCCTCCTGATAAGCTTCCACGAGGCGATGCATCGCGCGTTCGGTTCGTCGCAGGTCATTCTGCAACGACCCCTTTCGCGCGGCAATGGGACTCGTGGTACGCAGCTCTTGAAGCCGGCGCTCGATCTCGGCCCGGATCAGCTGCGGATCGGCGAGCAAGGCGGTTACGTGGCTCCAGACGAGCTCGTCCAGGTAGTCCTGACGGACCGGGCGATTCCTGCAGACCCGCCCCCCTTGGTAGCGATAGTCGTCGGCGCCCAGGCAACGGTAGTAGTAGAGCTTGCGCTTGCTGGTTCGCGTCGAGGTGCGGTAGTAGCTGTAGCCGCAGCTCTGGCAAGCGACAAGTCCCTGCAGGAGTGACGGCTCCTTCGTTCGCCGGGACGCGAACCGCTTGTTGTCTTCCAGACGCCGTGCCGCGAGCTCGAACGTCTCTTCGCTGACGATCGGTGGAACGGCGATCTGGGTCCACTGATCACGAGCGCAATCGCGGGTCGCGAAGCGTCCGGACAAGCGGGCCCCGCGCTTTCGCAGGGGACGCGTGACCTTGGGGCGCTCACCGGTCTCACGTGTCTTCCCGAAGGCCGCCTGGCCATAGTACGCGGGGTTGCGGAGCATCCCCCAGATCGTGGACCGGTCCCAGATCGCCTTCCCGGTGGCAGTTGGGATCGCTTGTGCGTACAGCCATCGAACCAAGCCACCGATGGATTGCTGCTCATCGATGTAGAGCCGAAACAGCTCCCGGACCACCGTCGCCTCGGACTCGACGATCTCGTAGCGCGCGTCGGCATCTTCGCTCTTGCGCACGTAGCGGTAGCCGTATGGAGCTCCGCTCAGCACGGCCGGCGAGCCCGAACGCGCTCGATGCAGCTTCCCCCGGCGCGTCCGCTCGGCAATCTGCGCGCGTTCGTACTCCGCGATCATCCCTTGAAACTGCAGGAGCAACTCATCCTCGGCCGTCTCGGTGCGTCGTCCCTGGACGAAGCGTACCTCCGTACCGACCCGGGCGAACTCCTCGATCAGCAATGTCTGGTAGACGTAGCGACGGGCAAGGCGGTCTGGCGCGTAGCAGAGCACCACGGGGGTCCCGACCTCGGCGGCGAGGTCGCGCAACCGCTCGAGGGCCGGACGGATCAGGGTGGCACCCGAGTAGCCGTCGTCCTCAAACACCCATTCCGGAGGCACCTCCAGCCCGTTTGCGGCCGCGTGCGCCCGCAACGCCGCGGTTTGGCTGGCAATCGTCTGCTCCTCCTTCTGCCGAACCGAGGAGACCCGCGCGTAGATTGCTGCCATCGCCATGACCGGCTCCTCTTCCCATCAACCGCCGACGCTCGGGAACGAGCATCCGGTAGGCCTGCGTCAGGTGCGCCTCGCCGAGACGATCGAAGACGTACTCGAGCTCAACGCGCCGATCATCCATCGCGAGAGCCGGCTCCAAGCCGCTCCAGGAACTCCGCCAACGCCAAGGCGACCAAGGCACTGAGAGTCTGGCCGCTGCGCCGGGCCTGCTGCCGGACCCGCCGGACGAGGTCGATGGGCAGCTTGACGGTGAAGACGATCTTGGCGCTGGGCACCTCCACAGGGCCCAGATCGCGCGCCCGCTCGACGTACCGCCGGGCTTGCCTCTCGGAAATCCGGTGCCGACCGGCGAGCTGCCGGCTGGCCTCCGCGACATCGCAGCCAGAGGCCAGCAGCTCCGCAGCAGCGTTGAGGCGCCGCGCCGCCTGGTCGGCTCTTGCTCGTCGATCGCCCGCCATGACACATAAATACTACCATAAATGTCAACACGATGCTACCTTTTATGTCACGCTGGCCGGCGCAACCGTTCACTCCGCCGGTAGGGCAGACGGGTCTCAAACTCGAAATTGCCCATAGCGTGGGAGGAGTCATTTCGCCGTTGTTGGCCAACATCTACCTGCACCCATTGGATCTGTACTGGGAGCAGCAGGTGAAGGCCACCAAGATGGTGCGCTACGCTGACGACATCGTCGTGCTGTGCCGGTGGAAGCCGGCCGAGACGTATATGCCGAGGCTGAGGAGCTTCCTTGGGCGGCTGCGATTGGCGGTCAATGAGGAGAAGACGCATATCGTGGCGGCAGAGGAGGGCTTCGACTTTCTCGGCGTACACTTTCGCAAGCAGCCGACGCGGCGGGACCCGACGCGGAGCTTCTGCTACGCGTGGCCATCCCGTCGGTCGATGCAACGGATACGGGACAAGGTCCGGGAGGCCATCAGTCACGATGACCGTCCGTCCTTGGAGGAGAAGATTGGGCGGCTCAACCCGGTTCTCCGGGGCTGGGGCGCCTACTTTGGCTGGCTCAACTCGGCCCACCACTTCCGAAAGGTTGACACCTACGTCTGGTACAAGCTCCGCAGGTGGCTGCGACGGAAGCACAAGCGCGTTGGTCGGGCGTTTTGGAGCACGCCCCTGACCTGCTTTGAGCAGGCCGGCCTGTGCAGTCTGCACGGGACTATCGCGCACACGAGCTGAATGCCACCGGGGGAAGGCTCTCGGAGAGCCGTATGACGGAAAACGTCACGTACGGTTCGATGAGGGGGTGCTGGAGACGGAAGCGACGGCCCGATCGAGCGGGACACTCGCCCGAAAGGGGAGAAACGGCCCGGGCTCGCAAGGCCTACGCGCCCTCCGCGCCAGTGCTCTACTCTGCAGCGCGAGAACGTGGTGCGGTACTTGCCGAAGAAGGAACAGGCGACCTGGCGCAAGCGGCTGCAGCGGGCCTACGACCGGCCGACCTGCGCGGAGGCCGGGGCAGCTCTGGAGGCGCTGCACGCCGAGCTCGAGCAGAAGAACCAGTCGGCAGCGGCGAGCTTGGCCGAGGGCCTGGCGGAGACGTTGACCCTGCATCGCCTGGGTCTGTACGGGGTGTTGGGTCGCTCGCTCAAGACCACGAACTGTCTCGAGTCGGTCAATGCCCTGGTCGAAGAGCGATGCGCGAAGGTGGACTCATGGAAGAACTCGAACCAGAAGCACCGCTGGCTGGCCACGGCGCTTCTGGAGATCGAGCCGCGACTGAGGAGGGTGAAGGGCCACCGGCACCTGCTGAAGCTTCGCAAAGCGATCCAAGTGGAACTTAAGATCGAGCCGAGTGAGCAGTCATTCGAGGAAGAGGTGGCGTAGCCAACCGACGAGCCGTGGAGATTTCCAACTAGGAATGGGCTTGACTC
>JBGQHA010000231.1:0-4861 GCA_041497735.1 Dehalococcoidia bacterium
AAGCGCCGACAAGAGCACGCCGGGACGGTTCTTCTTCATCTGGATCGGCGTGAACCAGACATCGGCAGCGCCCGCGGCGAAGAGCCGCTCCTGCGCGTAGCCGAACAGCTCTGCGCTCATATCGTCGATGTTCGTTTCGATCAGCAGCATCGTCGCCGGCCGCGCCAGCGCCTCGCCGAGCCACAGGCGCAGCACATTAGGGCGGCCCTCCAACTCGTGGCCGCCCGCGCCGTAGCCAACCGCCCGCACCGTCATCGCCGGCCGGTGGAAAGTCGCGAGTGTCGTCGCGATCGCCGCGCCCGTCGGCGTAACGAGCTCGATCTCCGCATCCGGCGCCGCCGCAATCGGCGCGCCCGCCTCCGCGATCAGCGCCAGCGTCGCGGGCGCCGGCACCGGCAACTCACCGTGCGCTCCGCGAGCCGTGCCGCTTCCGGCCGGTAGCGGCGAGCAGTACAGCCGCTCGACGCCGAGCAGCCGTAGCCCCGCGACCGCGCCCACCACGTCCACGATCGCGTCGACCGCGCCGACTTCGTGAAACTCGACGGCCTCCGGCTCGGTGCCATGCACGCGCGCCTCGGCATCCGCGAGACGACGAAAGACCTGCGCCGCGCGCTCCTTGTCGTCGCCCGGCAGCGCGCTCTTGTCGATCAACGACAGGATGTCGGACAGGCGCCGGTGCGGTTGCTTCGCCTCTTCGAGCACAACGGTGACCTTCGTCGCGGCCAGGCCGCCGCGTTGCGTCGTTGTCACCTCGACCTGATAACCTCCCACCGAGAGCTTGGCGAGCTCCCCGCGCAGGTCGTCCGGTGCGACGCCCGCGTCAACCAGCGCGCCGAGCACCATGTCGCCGCTGATGCCGGAGAAGCAGTCGAGATAAGCGACGGTGGTCATACAGCTACGCGGCTCTTGTGGCCGCGGCAACGGTCGCAGCTGTCGCAGAGCAGCGCGAACGGGTCGCGCCGGACCAGGTCGCGCGCGATCGCCACGTATGGTTGCAGCGCGTAGCAGCGCAGCGTCGCGCGGCCAAGTAGCAGACGGCGCTCGAGATGGGCAACGTGCGGTTGCAAATCATCAAAGGCCGCGCTGCAGCCTCCGCCGCTCACGGCGCGAACGCCAGCCGGCGTGAGCGCGTACCGGACGAATAGCCGGCGACTTGCGAGCTGCTCCGCGAGGTGGATAGCCGTGCTGGACGTGTGCGTGACGCCCAGCAGCAGCACATCGCCGCCGGCGTCCATCAGCCGCCGGATCGGCTCGACACCGTCGACTTCAGTGCCGGGCCCGACAAGCTGCTCCGCCAGCGTGCCGTACGCTATGAACGAGGCGCTCGGGTGGGCAGAACGCCGCACGGCATACGCGGTGCGCAGCGTTTCATTGATGATGCCCATCGTCTTGTTCGCCGGCGTTTCGTGCGTGAAGGGCTCGGCCTCACGCATGTTGGCCGGCGGCTCCTGAGCGTACGCGTTGCCCTCGAACACGCCCCGCGGATCCCAGACGAATGTCCGGTCCGAAGTAAACGTCGGCATCATCACAGTACCCAGCGATTCGACAAACGCGCGCGCGACGGTGAGCGGGCCGCCCTGGACCCCGCCGAGTGAGTTGTAGGAAGTGTGGACGAGGACGTGCGATGTCTTGGTCAGACCCAACTCATCCAGGCCTCGCTCGACGTCTCGTTGCGTCACCATAGTGATCAGTCCGGACGTTCGCTCAGGGCGAGCCGGTTGATCACGGCGGCGAGGTAGCCCGCGCCGAAGCCGTTATCGATATTCACGACGGAGACGCCCGCTGCGCACGAGTTCAGCATCGAAAGCAGCGGCGCGATGCCGCCGAAGCTGGCGCCGTAGCCGATCGATGTCGGCACCGCGACCACGGGCACGGACACGAGTCCCGCGACCACGCTCGGCAGCGCGCCCTCCATACCGGCGACGACGACGATCGCCCGCGCCTCGCGCAGCGCCGGCAGGTGATCGAGCAGGCGATGCAGCCCCGCCACGCCCACGTCGTACAGGCGCACAACGTCGCTGCCCATCAGGTCTGCTGTCACCGCCGCTTCCTCGGCGACAGGCAGGTCGGCCGTGCCGGCGCAGAGGACGCTCACACCCGTCTGCTTCGGCTCAGGCCGCCGGTCCAGCGTGATGGCGCGCGCGATCTCGTGGTACGTGGCGTCCGGAAGGGCCTCTCGGACAGCTGCAAAGTGGTCGGGTCCGGCGCGCGTGACGAGCAGGCGGTCGGCCCGCTTTGCGAGGCGACGGGCTATCTCAGCCGTCTGCTCGGGCGTCTTCCACTGCGCGAGGATGACCTCGGGTAGAGCGTCGCGGAGCCCGCGGTGGTGGTCGATCTTGGCGAAGCCGATGTCCTCGTACGGGAGCAGGCGCAGCTCTTCGACCGCCGCTTCGACGCTCGTCGTGCCGGAAGCGACCGAATCGAGGAGATGACGAAGCTTCTGCTGGTCGATGGCGGGCCCTCTTTCAGCGATGTCGCTGCAGTATAGCGCGGGAAATTCACTGCTTTTGCGAAGGGGAGGTCATGTTACCATACGTTCCACGCATCTCTGACCCGCACCCCGACAGGAGGGACACGTGACAGCGAATGTCGATACCAGCAGGACCGAGGCCTTCGTCGACCGCCTCTTCGGCGCCGCGCTCGGGGCGATTGATATCTACGCGGCGTACCTGGGCGACCGGCTCGGGCTGTACCAGGCGCTGGCTCAGGATGGCCCCGCGACAGCCGGCGAACTGGCAGGCCGCGCAGGCATCCACCCCCGCTACGCTCGTGAGTGGCTGGAGCAGCAGGCCGTCAGCGAGGTCCTCGAAGTAGACGATCCGGCTAAATCCGAAGACCGGCGCCGCTACTCGCTTCCCGCTGCGCACGCGGAGGCGCTCACCGATCCGGAGAGTCCCTTCTCCATCGCGCCGCTCGCGCGCGCCTTCGCCTCTCTCGGCCTCGTGCTGCCGAAGATCATGGCTGCCTATCGCAGCGGTGGCGGCGTACCCTGGTCCGACTACGGCGCCGACGGTATCGAGGCCCAGGGCGACTTCAACCGGCCGTGGCTGGTCCATCAGTTCGGCGCGGAGTACTTGCCATCGATTCCGGACCTCCACGCGCGACTCCAGGCCGATCCGCCGGCGCGCGTCGCCGATATCGCCTGCGGCGTCGGTTGGGCGGCCATCGCCATCGCGCGTGGCTACCCGAAGGTGAGCGTCGACGGCTTCGACCTCGACGGCTCGTCGATCGCCATCGCGAACAAGCACGCCGCGGACGCCGGTGTCGCCGATCGAGTCAGGTTCGCAGCCCGCGACGCGGCACACCCCGCGAACGAGGGCGTCTATGACCTCGCGGTGGTGATCGAGGCGATCCACGACCTGTCCCGGCCCGTCGAGGCTCTCGCCGCCATCCGCAAGATGCTCGTCCCCGGTGGCAGCGCGGTCATCGCGGATGAGCGTGTCGCGGACCAGTTCACGGTCCCGGGCGATCCGGTCGAGCGGCTCCTCTACGGCGCCAGCCTCTTCATCTGCTTACCCGCCGGCATGGCCGACCAGCCCTCCGCCGCGACCGGCACGGTCATGCGCGCCCCAACGCTGCGCCGCTACGCGAGCGAGGCTGGCTTCCCGCAGGTGGAGGTCCTGGACATCGACCACCCGTTCCTGCGCTTTTACCGAATGGCTCGTACCGCAGAGTAGGCAGCCTAAAGGAGCCGATGTCCTCGTACGGCAGGAGGCGCAGCTCCTCGACCGCGGCCTTCTGCTGGTCGATGGCGGGCCTCCGCGTGGCGCTGTGCCCAAGTATAGTACCGCCGATTCTGGGCACAGCGATGCCGCGCCTCGCCGGGTCCGAGGCGCTGGCCGCTCGATCGCGGCGCTACCTTAGGTCGCTATCGGGTATTGCAGCTGCGCTGGCGCTTCACGTAGAAACAGCGGCGCGAACCTCATCACGGTCGACTCGAACGTCCGCGGGCGCCTCGATGCCGAGCTTGACCCGGCCGCCCTCGATACGGAGGATGGTGATGAAGATGTTGTCCCCGATCCAGATTCCTTGGCTCGCCTTGCGGCTGAGAACCAACATCCGTGCTCCTTCTGGCCACACCCATGAGTTGGCAAGGCGCTCCCTTACTTACCATGCGGGGTTGTGCTGTATTTAGTATAGCGGATGGCTAGGGACTTTCAAATGAAACGCCCTCGTGTAGACACCCGCGCAAGAGCCTCCGTATAATGTGCTACGACCCGCGTCTGAGAATCGCCACTTGGTAGCCACTGACTCCATCGATCAGCTAACGGCCACGGCCCGCCGCGTCCGCCGCCATATCATCCAGATGGTGACGGAGGCGCAGAGCGGCCACCCCGGCGGCTCGCTGTCCGCCGTCGAGATCCTCTGTACGCTCTACTTCCGTGTGCTCCGCCACGACCCGAAGCAGCCCGGCTGGCCCGACCGCGATCGCTTCATTCTCAGCAAGGGCCACGCCACGCCTGTGCTCTACGCCACGCTGGCCGAGGCCGGCTACTTCCCGGTCGATGAGCTGCCCACCTTCCGGAAGCTGAACAGCCGGCTCCAGGGCCACAGCAAGATCGGCACCGCGCCGGGGGTCGAGATGTCGGCTGGTTCGCTCGGCCAGGGGCTCTCGTACTCGATCGGCCAGTGCCTGGCAGGCAGGCTCGACGGCAAGGGCTACCGCGTCTACTGCCTCCTAGGGGACGGTGAGTGCCAGGAGGGGCAGACGTGGGAGGCCCTCATGTGCGCGCCCTTCTACCACCTCGACAACTTGATCGCCATCATCGACCGCAACGGTGTGCAGAACGATTGGTTCGTCAAGGACACGATGGACCTGGAGCCGCTCGATGCGAAGCTGCGCGCGTTCGGCTGGCACGTG
>JBGQHA010000232.1:0-4860 GCA_041497735.1 Dehalococcoidia bacterium
GAACACACAAGCGTGGTCTTCCGTAAAGCAGACGGCGTCGGTGCGCAGGTCGCCGTGGCAGTCGCGCACACGACCCTCTCGCACGCGTCGCGCGAACAGCTCAGCATCGCTTTCCGCCACGTTCTCGACGAAGGCGCGGATTTCCTCCACCTGAGGGTGGGTGATCGTGCGGCCCAGGTACGGCTCGGTCTGCTGGAAGTTCTCGCGCCAGTTGAGCAGCGCTGCCTCAAGGCCACCGAAACGGTCGATCTCCTCGCTTCGCTCCGACGACGCGTGGAAGTCGGCCAAGCGCCGGGCCAGATCCGCGACCATGTCACCGGTGATAGCGTCGTGTTCGAGGAGGGATGACATCATGCCATCCTCCGGCAGGCGGCGCATCTTCACAGCGTACTCGATCGGCTCTCCCCTACCCTCCAGCTTCAGCGAGCCTCCTCCTGCCACAATGGGAACTACGCCTAGGTATGTTGCCTCGCACAAGCGCCGGTTGAGGCGGACCTCCTCCTCGCAGTAGTGCTTGCGCTTCTCGAGCGTGGAGTAGTCGAGGAATCCCAGGTTCAACGGCTTCTTGATCTTGTAGACGAGGTTTCCCGCCAGGAACACGTACGAGATGTGCGTCTGGCGCAGCTCGACACGGTCGGGCTTGTGCGGATACGCGTTTGGCGACAGGAGCGCAGCGATGTGCGGCGGCAGCGCGGGCCCGGTCATCGCTTATCCAGCGACGTCGGCCGGCGTCTTGAAGCCGTACGGCTCGTACTGTCCGAAGAGGATGAACTCGATGATGCCGTAGCCGGTCTCGCCGCCCTGCTGCACGCGGCAGACGGTCTCGGTCTGCCCTGCGAGCTTCTTGACGAGCGCCGGATCCCTGATATCCCAAACCTCGCCCTCGACAGCAAGCTCTCCGTGATACTGGCCGTGCCGCCAGAGGTCGCCCGTGTACGAGTAGCCAGCACCTGCCATGTGCAGGAGCGAGAGCGGTTCCAGCACGAGCGTTGTTTCCGCACCGCCCGACTCCCCCAGCACCACTGCGCCGCCATCGAAGATGCGCGTGCCGGGCTTCAGTTTGAGCGCGTGACGGACCACGGAAAGCGGTTCCTCACGCCTCCCCGAATCGTAGGGGAAGAGGCGCGCGGCCGCTTCGTGCCAGCGCGAGCCGTCGTGGTTCTCCGAGATCGTGTACATGATGCTCTGGTTAGCGAACTGGAGCGGCGCCCAGTTCCAGAAGAAACCGCGCGGCGCATCGCGGGCCGGGGCGCCCGCGCGATCGGGCTCGCCGACCGGTCGAATACCCCACGAGTGGTCGCGGGCGCCCCACCAGCCCGCCGGCTCCACGCGATACTCCTCGCCCCCGACGCTCATCGTCCCAGACCAGCGGCCGGTCTGCGACAGCCGCGTGTAGTCCATCGCCACGCGGGGGCCAGCCCGGCGATAGAAGTGTGGCTCTTCAAACGGGAAGCTCACGCCTTCGAACGAGAGCTCGAAGTTTAGCCCCCACTCATTCGGCTCGCACCAGACGAGCAGCCGCCGCAGGCCCTCGATGACCTCGACCCCGATCGGCCCGACGATGGTCTGCGAGCGATCGCCGCCCAGCTCTCGCGAGGCGCGCACGACGAACTGCCGCTCGTTGCGTTGTACACACGTTGCGAAGGCATCCATAACGCCCAGGTTCGGGTATGCGCCCAGCGCGATGACGAGGAACGTATCGCCGGTAAGGTCGTGGCAGTTGAAGTAATAGCGGTCGTAGAAGTTGCGGTCGCTCGTGATGACGCGGTCCAGCGTCTCCGGCGTCTGGTGGATTAGGTAGTCGTCGAACGGCGTAATCATGCGGCCTCCCTGCGCTTCAGGACGGCGCCATTCTAGCAGTCGGCTGTGCGGGTGGGTAGGTTAAGCGACGGCGGCGTCCTCGTCGTCGACGAGAACCTTACGTGTCTGCGCGTTCAACGGCCTGCCGCCTTCGATCACGCGCAACCGCCTGCGAGTGCGCGATCGCCCCGCGACGGGCCGCCGCTCCGCGGGAGAGAGCAGATCACCGTCCGGCATACCGCCGGACATCACCCAGATATAGGCCATCAGGCCGAAGTAGTCGACGGCTGTTCGCATCGATTCGCTCCTTGGGGCCGCCATCGCGGGTCTCAAACTTAGGTATCGGCCGCGCGCGCCAGACCTTTGGCTTGCGCCCCAGACCGTAGTGGAAGCCCCTCGCTTAGGGTAAGCTGGGACGGGCATGACAACGGAAGTCCAGCCTCGACAACATGCCATTGAGGTGCGCGGCCTCCGCCTTCATTACGTCGAGTGGGGCGAGCAAGATGCCCCGCCCATCGTCCTGCTCCACGGCCTGAGCGCGATGTGCCGCATCTGGGACCGCCTGGCCCTGGCGCTCCAGGACCGTTACCGCCTGCTCGCCCTCGACCAGCGAGGCCACGGGGATAGCTCCTGGCCGGAACAGCCCGACTACAGCACCGACGACTACGTTCGAGACCTGGAGGCGATAGTGGACGCCTGGGGCCTCGAACGCTTCGCGCTGATCGGCCTCTCGATGGGCGGGACCAATGCCATGGCGTATGCCGCTCGCCATCCCGAGCGAGTCACGCGCCTCGTTTCGGTCGATATCCGCCCGGCCATCAACGCCGAGAAGCGGCCCGGCATCGAGCAGGACAAAGCGATCGCGGAGCAGGGCCATCCCATTGTGCCGAGCATCGACGCTGCGTTTGCGCTGCGCAGCCTGACTCATCCGTACACGAGCGACGAAGCGATCCGCCACCACGTGAAGCATCAGTGCCGGCAGCTGCCGGATGGGCGCTGGACGTACAAGCAGGACCCGCGAGTCAGCTACTACTGGCGCCCCAGCGACCTCTGGGAGGAGCTGCCGAAGATCCGGGTGCCGGTGCTGATCGTGCGTGCTGGCCGCTCCGAGGTGCTGCCGCCGGAGACGGCCGGGAAGATGCGCGCCGCGTTCCCAAATGCGGAGCTCGTGGCCATCGCTGAAGCAGGTCACACTGTGCCTGAGGACCAGCCCGAGCAGTTCATCGAGGCTGTCGAGAGGTTCCTACAGAAGGACCCCAGCTAAGCAACTTTGCTTCGCCGCGCCGCGTTGGCGATCGACTCCACCACGGCAGGCGCAACGATCTCAACCTCACCGGCCGCCCCATCGAGAGCCGCGTGCAGCGCTGCACCGTCGAACAAGGCGAGCACCGCGCGAGCCGCCCCCGCGTTGTGCGTGTCCGCGAGCGCTCCGGCAAGCATCCCGTTCCAGGTTCGATAGGCATCGGCCAGCCGGTCGCCGGCGCGCTTGTTGCGCCGCGCTTGTGACCAGAACTCGACCGTGATCTGGGGCTCTTCCTCGGTCGTATGCCAGGAGAGGGCCTTCGCCAGGGCCGGCGCCAATGTCTCCGGCGGGTGGGCGATGGCCGCTCCAAGCTGCCGAGTTCTCTCCTCAATCCAGGCATCCAGCAGCGCGAGCAGCGTTTCTTCCTTCGAGGCGAAGTGAAAATAATACGCGCCTTTGCTACATCCTGCCGCCTGAGCGATCTGGTCGACGGTCGACTGCTCATAGCCGAGCTGGGCAAAGACGCGACGGGCGGCTGCCAGGAGCTCGCGGCGGGTGCGTTGAGCGCGCAATTGCTGGGGCTGCTTGCGTGACATGCTCTGTAGACAGTATCGGCTGAAAGGCCGCAGGCCCGACATCAGATTCAAATTCAGCCCTGTTGTAACGCCCAGACGAATGCCTGCGTTGGTGATTAGGTGGCCAAGAATGTTGGCCACGTGAACCCCTGGCAGGGAGCGCCTCTCGAAAATCGAATATCGAGGCGCCGACAAGGGCAGACCCTTCGAAAGAGGGGGACGCAAAGCCACGGGCCCACTACTCGAGACCCGCCGAGAGTAAGGGCCGCCGGGCTGCCGAAACGCCGACTACGTTCGACACCCGCGCTTCTCGTCTCTCCAGCCCTCTTCCAAAGGAATCCCCCTCGGAGCCTCCCGAAAGGGGAACCTGCCATGTCCAATCGAGACGAAACCATCATCCAGAACATGCCGCTCGTCGCCTTCGTAGTGAATCGGCTGTCGACCGACCGCTCACGCACCCTCGGCCTCGAACGCGAGGATGCGATGAGCTACGGCGTCGAGGGCCTCATCCAGGCGGTCGATGGGTTCGACCCCGAACGCGGGACCAGCTTCGCCAGCTTCGCCGTGAGGCGCATTCGAGGCTCCGTGCTGGACGCCGTGCGCCGGCACGACCCCCTACCCCGCTCGCTACGCCGCAGCACCCGGCAGGTCGAGCAGGCTGCCCAGGCGCTGGCGACCCAGCTTGGCCGCTGGCCGACGAAGAAGGAGCTCGCCATGAGGCTTGGCGTGACCCCTCAGGAGGTCCAGGAGATACAGCGGCACGCTGCCTCCAGGTTCGTCTCCCTGGAGCATCTGCTCCAGGACGGCCCGGGCGAAAGCGCGCGCCAGCGCTGGGATCCCGTCGATAACGACGACCGCGATGACCCGACGAACGCGATGGAACGGGGCACGGCCCTTCAGATGCTCTCTGAGGCCGTGGGCGAGCTGAGCGAACGAGATAGGGCCATTCTCCAACTCAGATACGCGGAATCTCGGCCCTTCCACGAGGTCGGTCGGCGGCTCGGCCTGTCGGAGTCCAGAGTCTGCCAGCTTCACAAGCGCATCCTCCGCCAGCTGCGCCGCCAGCTTGCGGATGTCCTCGAAGAGGCTGCCTAGCTACTACGGCCTAGATTTGAATCTGTCGATACTTCGTCAAGAACTGCCATACCACAGCTAAGCAACGTGTCCGCAACAATGAAGGTCATCGAGCAAGCCTTGTCGAGCCTCACGGGCCGGTCTGCGGCCGTGGCTGAGACCGCAGCC
>JBGQHA010000233.1:0-4856 GCA_041497735.1 Dehalococcoidia bacterium
ATCGTGGGCCGATCTCTTCGCGAACGCCGGCGCGCGCTACGTCGTCCTCACGACGAAGCACCACGACGGCTATCTGCTCTGGCCCAGCGCGCATCTGCCCCCGAAACCCGAGTACCATTCGCCGCGCGATATCGTCGGCGGACTGACCGACGCCGTCCGCGCGCGCGGCCTGCGCATGGGCCTCTACTACTCCGGCGGCTTCGACGAGCTCTTCAACCCCACCGTCCGGCGCAGCCTGGTCACGTCCGTCACCGCCATCCCGCAGGGCCGCGACTACGCGGCGTACTGCGACGCGCACTTCGACGAGCTGATCGAGCGCTACCGGCCCTCGATCCTGTGGAACGATATCGCCTATCCCGCCACGAGCGACCCTTCGACAAGCTCAGGGCAGCGCCTCAACGCGCTCTTCGCGCGCTACTTCGCCGCCGTGCCCGACGGCGTCGTTAACGATCGCTGGACGCAGGTACGCCTGGCGCGCGGCGGCGTGCGTCGCGCGCTGATCACCGGCGCGATCGGTGCGTTCGAGCGCGCCTGGCCGCTGCTGCCGGCGTCGATGCGCCGGCTCCAGATGCGCGCCGCCAAATGGCACCACGATTTCACCACGCCCGAGTACGAGGTCTACGACTCGGCGCAGCCGAAGAAGTGGGAGGCTGTGCGCGGCATCGGGACATCGTTCGGCAACAACCGCACCGAGACCGACGCCGACATGCTCTCGGCCGCGCAGCTCATCCACCTGCTCGCCGACGTCGTGAGCAAGAACGGCAACCTCATGCTCGGCATCGCGCCGGAGCCGGGCGGCGTCTTCCGCGAGGAGCAGCGCAGCCGCCTGCTCGCCATCGGCGAGTGGCTGCGCGTGAACGGCGAAGCGATCTACGACACGCGGCCGTGGGAGCGCGCCGAAGGCCGCACGTCCGGCGGCCTCCCCGTGCGCTTCACCTGCACCGACGCCGCCGTGTATGCGATCGTCCTCGGCGCGCCACGCGGCGAGCGGCTGGTCATCGAGGACTTTGCGCCGCGCGATGGCGCGCAGCTCCACCTCCTCGGCCACGCCGATGCGCTCTCGTGGGAGCGCGTGGGAGACGGCGTATCGGTCACGCTGCCGGCGGATCGAGGTGAGAGCGCGGCGCTGGTGGTGCGAAGCTCCTACCCCTGACCCCTCTCTCCGAGGGAGAGGGGCGACCAGCAGAGCCGAGATCTTGATTGTTTGTGGAGAAATCGAAAATAAATGCCCTGATCTGAATCTGCGGCGGGCGACTTTCCTGAATTGTTTTGTCGCGGGGCCGTCTGCGCGGCGTTTGTTGGCGATGGTAAGGTGCAGGCCTTCCCTGGAAGGACTATCGGGCTAGGATAGGGCGTCGGGGCGAGAGCGCGAACAGGGTGGTGGCAGTGGCCCTCTCCCCAGCCCCTCTCCCCGAGGGAGAGGGGCGATCGCTCACACGCCTCGCGCACTTGCGGAGACTTGGGGTGAGGGAGAGACGGCGTCTCCATCGCGCTGCCGGCGGACCGAGCGGTGAGTGCAGTGTGGGCAGGGAAGGCAGGGAGGCAGTAGGTGTTAGGGATGTGGCCGGGCCAACAGGCGCTTCAGCGTGTGGATCTGGTTGAGGTAATGATAGAAGAGAGTATCCAGCCAAACGTCCTGATCGTAGTCTGTTCGCTGCCTTTCATTGTGATGCCGGATCCCGAAGTTGTTTGCAATGTTGAATAGGTCCGACTCATCCTGGCTGAGGATGATGCCTGAAAGTTTCGGTCGGAGATATTCCAGAACGTCCGCAAGATCTCGCACGGCATCTCGTTTGTCGTCCGTGGTCGCGTGACGGCGCCGAAACTTTAGAACAGCAGCGTTAACGCGCCCATCAACATTAGTCGCATCCAGTTCAGGCGTTTCCTGTTCCATGAGAGCGTGAAGATCACTATCGCCGCGAGTTACGAGTTCCCCACCTGGAGAGAGTTCGTATCCAGGAGCGTAGTCCTTGAGCAGCGGATTGAGTTCTTGGCGGTACTCACGCTGTCCTTCGTCTGACTCGAATTTGCTGTAATGCCATCCGCAATCGTCAAATGAATGGTACGTGCCATCCACCGGTTTTGATATCAGATCGTGCGTTAGCTCGATGACATCGAACAGATCGTCCTCCGAGTATTGGGCTATGCCGGTATTGATGGGCCAGAGATCAGGCCTTCTCAGTTGGCGAAGGAAGTAGGCGCCAATATCTTTGCCGACTCTGCCTGGCATCAGATCGACCTGGTCGACACAGTACAAGCCAAGTGCTTCTTGGAAGTACCCCTTCCGTCTTAGTTCCCCGAAGACCGACAGGAAGAGTCTCTTGAGGGAATCCAGGTCTAACTGAGTGGCTGCAACATTCCGGCCCGTCCGTGCGGAGTAATAGCGGCGAACGCTCATGCGGACATTATAGGTAGTGTGCGTTCTTCCCGTGGCGTTTCACCTATGTCACCGCCGCCAGGCGCCGCGTTCGGACCGCTGCCAGCCCGCTGCCCGTCCGGTCTAGCAACAGGCCGAAGCCCTTCCTCAGTGCCATCCACCACTGGGCGCGGTGCCGCGTGTGGGTGCATAATCGCCTCGCGAGAAGTGTGACCAGGTTGTGGAGCACGCCAACAATTGCTCATTGCCTTAGCGTATGAAAACAGCGTTTTTGCAAAACGAAATGCCCGCCAGATCAGAAAACGGGCGTACGGGCGGCCCGCGGCGGTTTGCGCAGCGATTCGGCGCCCGCGTGGAGCAAAACGGCGAGGCGGGAAAGCCTCGCCTACGCGTTCAAGCTTCGAACCTCGAGCCTCGAGCTTCTCTCGCTCTCGCCGCCCTACACAATCGCCAGCATGCGGTCCAGCGCCACCTTGGCCCAACGGGAGACGTCGTCCGGCACCACGATCTGGTTCACCACACGGCCGTCCGCCAGGCTCTCGACCGCCCAGCACAGGTACGCCGGGTGCACGCGGTACATCGTCGAGCAGGGGCAGACCACGGGGTCCAGGCAGAAGACCGTCTTGTCCGGATTCTCCTTCGCCAGCCGGCTCACCAGGTTGATCTCGGTGCCCACGCCCCAGGCGCTGCCCGCGGGCGCGTTCGCAATCGTCTTCGCAATGAACTCCGTCGAGCCGTTGCAGTCGGCGGCCTGCACCGTCTCCAGCCGGCACTCCGGGTGCACGGCGATCTGCACGCCGGGGATGCGCTCGCGCGCGGCGCGGATCTGATCGACGGTGAAGCGCTGGTGTACGGAGCAGTGGCCCTTCCACAAGATCACGCGCGCGCGCTGGAGGTCATCGTCGCTCATGCCGCCCAGCGAACCGTACGGCTTCGTGTAGTCCCACAGCGGCATCGCGTCGAGCGGGATGCCCATCTTCACGCCCGTGTTGCGGCCCAGGTGCTGGTCGGGGAAGAACAGCGCGCGCGGTCCGGACAGACCTGAAGGTCTGTCCTTCTGTGCGAACGCCCACGCGAGCACCTTCGCGGCGTTGCTCGATGTGCACACCGCGCCGCCGTGCTCGCCGACGAACGCCTTCAGCGCCGCCGCCGAGTTCATGTACGTGATCGGAACGATCTCGTCCGCGACGCCCGCATCCTCGAGCTCTTGCCATGCGGCGTAGACGTCCTCCGGGTCGGCCATGTCGGCCATCGAGCAGCCGGCGGCCATGTTCGGCAGGATTACTTTCTGATGCGGCGCGCTGAGGATGTCGGCGGCCTCGGCCATGAAGTGCACGCCGCAGAAGACGATGTACTCCGACTCCGTGTGCTCGGCCGCCCATTGCGAGAGCTTGAACGAATCGCCGATGACGTCCGCGAACTGGATCACGTCCTCGCGCTGGTAGTGATGGCCGAGCACGATCAGCTTCGTCCCGAGCCGCGCGCGAGCCACGCGTATGCGCTCCGTGATTTCCTCGGGCGAAAGATCGCGATACCCGTCCGGGATCTCCTGCTGCCAGAACCCGAACGAACGCTCCTCGCGCAGCGGCACGGTCTTCGTGCTGTCCGCCTCGCAGGCGATGCCGGGGAGGATGGTGATCGGTCGGAGGGCGATTGCGACCATAATTAGTGTACCTCGTACACTAACCTACCACAGCCGGGGATAAGTGTCAATCGAACACTAATTCGATTGCGCCTGAACCCGAAGGCCAGGCTTGAGCCTGGCCTAGCCCTTCTTCTGTCATTCCGAGCCCTTCGGCTGCGCTCAGGGTAAACTCCGCGAGGAATCTCAGCTAACGAGCGCTGGGCGTTGCCACGAATGTCCGAACGCTTCTCGTTTGAGGCGGCGAAGAGAGAGGGCCTCTACGTCATTCTGAGCGGCAAGTTCGGCGCCGCCGAACGACAGCGAAGAATCTCGCGCCACCGGCCGCCGGCACGCTGCCCGCAAAAGGGAGAGCGGATCGATGGGCATGGAGCTGCCTCGACACGCGAACCAGATTCCTCGCTGTCGCCCTTCTGACGAAGGACTAATCGCTCGGAATGACAGGGTCGTGCTCTCCTATAGCGGTGCCGCCCAGAGGTGCATCGCCCCAAGCGCGTGATAGGGACGGCGGGCCCACGCCCGTCATTCTGAGCGGCAAGCTCGGCGCAGCCGAACGACAGCGAAGAATCTCACCTCGGCGTGGCGAAGCGGGGCCATGCCCATCGTTCCAACGCCGCGTGATCGCGAGGGATCAGATTCCTCGCTGCCTAGCGTCATCCTGAGCCGAGCGGGGTGGGGAAAGAGAAGGGCGGCAGTGGGGTGGAGGGCGAAGGACCTTTCGAAGCGATCCGCCTACAGCGCCGCCCAGAGGTGCATCGCCGCCAGCGCGCGATAGGGCCGCCATGCCTCGGCGCGCCCCTCTAACTCTGCGGCGGAGATGGCGTCGCGCGCGAGCGC
>JBGQHA010000234.1:0-4849 GCA_041497735.1 Dehalococcoidia bacterium
CATATCCGGGCTGGCCGTAGCTCTTGCCATAGTGCGAGACCACCGTCAAGATATCCGCGACCGTTACCTTGTTGTCGGGACTGGCGTCCATGTTCGGACAGGCGATGAGCGGCGGCAGCGGGTTCGCTGTCGCCTCCGCGCTGTGCGGCCGCGATCCTGACGTAAGGAACATCACGGCGGCAAGCGCCGCGACAACTCCTCCCAATGCGATCAACCTAACCAATGATGCGCTCTTCACTTCGTTCCTCCTCTTACCTGCTCCCCCGCACACGTAATAAGAATCCTCCGAACCGAGATATTACCCTAACCGGATGGCGTTGGTGGCAGCTCGCAGAACAGCGTGTCGTAGTTGAAGACGAGGCCCGGCGGGCAGGTGTTCGACATGCAGTGGCCCATGACCGGGTGCCAGAAGTAACCGGCCGGACAGAGCGGCGTGGACACGGGCGTCGGCGACCCCATGGTGGGGGTAGGCGACGGCGTGGCTGTCGCCGTCGGCGTCGTGGTGGGCGTAGGCGTCACGGTCGCGGTCACTACCGGCGTGCCCGTCGATGGCAGCTCGCAGAACAGCGTGACGTAGTTGAAGACGAGGCCCGGCGGGCAGGTGTTGGACATGCAGTGGCCCATCACCGGGTGCCAGAAGTAACCGTCGGGGCACATGGGCGTGGGTACCGGCGTCGATGTCGGCGAGATGCTGGGCGTGGGCGTGGGCGTCTCGCCCGGCAGCAGCGTCGGCGTCGATGTGGGCACAGGCGTCGGGCCACTCGTCTGGATACATTCGTACAAAGATGCGTCGAACAGGTAGCCAATCGGACAGACGGTCGAGAGGCAGTGATTTCCTGCCGGATGCCAGATGGTGCCATCGGGGCAGGCCGGCGTGGGTGCCGCGCCGATTTCGAGCGTGGCCGAAACGGTACGTTCACAGGCGAACTGCGCATAGTTGAACGCAAAGCCGGCAGGGCAAACGGTTGGCAAGCAATGGTTGCCGGCCGGGTGCCAGATCGTATTCGCTGGACAGACGGGCGTCGCACCGGGAGGCACGGGCGTCGCGACGGCGCGGTTCCCGTTAGCATCGGCCGTAAGCGAGAGACACTGCTGCGTGGTCGCGAGCCAGAACGTTTCGGGCGGACACTGCGGCGTCTCGGTCGCCTGGACCGATGCGCCGGAAGGAGACTGATCGCCTCCGCCTGTCGAAACGGCCGCTGGCCCGCCACTCGTGGGCGAATTGCCGCTCGCCTGGTAGGCGAAGGCGACGCTCCCGATCGAGATGCCGACGAGCAGCACGAGCGGCAGCGCCGGCAGCAACCGAGGTGGACGGCTGACGTCGTGAGAAAGCTCTTCGGAGAGGCTGAGGAAACCGAGGATGGTGCCCAGAACCGTGATGGCGAGCCCGAGCACGAGCAGGAAGTCGCCTGGCTGGTGAAAGCTCAGGATACGCGAAGAGCCGTTGCTCGACCACGAGTCACCGACCAGCCCGAGGAGCTCGAGGACGGTACCGAAGCTGACGACGTAGTAGCCGAAACGAGGCGAAAGCTGCCTCAAGCAGAGGACCCCTTCCCGCTGACGCTCGGATCATAACAGGAAAACGTACAGCGCTGCAATGTAGTTGCAACTTGCGGCGAGCGAGCAGCACTACGAGACGAAGAACATCTTCGCCGCTTCCTGGGCATGGCCGGCCGGATGCGTGGCGACAAGAGAGGCCCCAGTTGGGGCCTCTCTCACTCTTCGGCGTACTTGCGGTTAGCAGTTCTGGCTGAACTGCTTCACCGCGGCCAGGATGTCCGCCACCGTCTGCTGGCCATCGGGCGGACCCAGGTTCCACACGTTGCCGCCGATGAGCGCCGTGCGGTCGGCGTCAATCGTGTAGAGCGCGTTGCCCTGGTTCTTGCCGTACTTGCCGATGACGTAGAGGATGTCCGCCACGGTCTGCTGGTGCGGCGTGTTCACCTTCTCCGGGTTGAAGTAGTCCCAGCGGTTCCACGGGTCGCGGAGACCGCCACCGGTGCCGGTGCCGCCCGCTGTGTCGGCGAGCTCCCGCTTGTCTGGGCAGCCGTCGCCGTCGCTGTCACGACAACCGGTGTAGCCGATTGCGGTGCCGGGCGGGCTACCATTCTGTGAACAGCCGCCGGCCTTGTTACCGGGCGCCTGGCGGACGGCGCTGACCGGCACCTGGATCGGCGAGCCCGCCGGTGTGCCGGCGATGCAGTTGGCGTGGCTCTCCGCCCAATACTCCGTGCCTGTGCCTATGCCGGTGTGGGCGTCGATCGTGAGCTGGCGGTAGATATTGCCCAACGGGCCGAAGCCATCACCTTCTGGCGGATCGGCGATGAAGCAGCCAGAGAGGTTGATGGTATTGGTCGCGTTATCCAGCGTGCCTGTGAGCACCGTTTCCTGGTGGTCAATGTCCGCGAACTGGTACTGCGACACGTTACACGGCAGGCTCGGACAACCCGCGCCCTGGCCGGCTAACGTGGCGCACGTGGCCGCGGTGTCATCGCATCCAGGAGGCGCCGCGCCTGGCAGGCCGTCGCCGCAGAACTTCGGTGCCGCTGGCGGGCAGTTGTTGGTGCTTGCGGTCGAGCACGTAGGGCCCGGGTTCACGGCACAGTTGGCCACCTGCGGGTTCACCGTGACCGCCGCCGAGTCGATGTAGCACAGGATGCGGGTGGTCAGGTTCTTGCCGCTCTGCTGGATGTCGGCTTTGCACTCGTAGTAGAAGCCTGGTGCACCCACGTCGGCGCGGACCAGCCGAAGGACCATGTCGTAGCTCCCGCTCACGTCCGGGCTGCCGGTCGTCGGGTCGTAGGGGTTCCACGGGTCGTCGCCGCACTTGCTGACGGAGCCGGCCTTATCCTGCCACAGCTCGTCCATGTCTGTGCAGCCGTCGCCGTCGAAGTCACGGGTCGTCGCGCGGCGCGTGAGCGAGAGCGGCAGCGGCCATCCTGCACCCGCGGGAGCGATTCCGGTCTGCGCATTGGTGCACGTGGCGTTGGTCTCTCCAAAGTAGAATCCCATCGTGCCCGAAGACGACGAGCCGACTCCGCCATTCTGGGCCAGCGCGTTGGGAACCGTCACCTTCACGGCGATGTTAGGGCCGAGCGCGCCTCCGAGGTCGGCGAAGCAGCCCACCTCTGTCAGTGTATCTGTGCCAGCGTCATAGCTCCCCACGAGCTTCGTTGGCTGCTGGCTCGTGTAGGGCGGCGGTTGGACATGTCCATTGCAGTTGCCTTCGCCCGGCACCACCGGAGCCGGAGTGGCCGCGGTGCCGTGCTGGGCCGCGCATGGTGGCTCAGCCGCACCAGTGCCTATCGCGAACTCCCAGTAACACTGCATCCCGCTCTTGACCGCTAGAGAGGCAAGGTCCTCGTCTGTCCGGACGATGCAGTGGTACAGGCCTGGGCCGGCCTCGGCGTCGAAGAGACCGCTGAGCGGGCCGGTAGAGCCCAACTTAGGTGTTGGCCGTAGGACAACCTTCCGTGGGGCAAGGCGTGGGCGTGGCCGAAGGCGTACGCGTAGGTGTGGGCGTGCGCGTCAGCGTAGTTGTGGGTGTGGGCGTGCGCGTGGGCGTAATGATGGATGTAGACGTGCGTGTGTTCGTTGGAGTGGATGGCGTGTCTGGGCAGCCGTCACCGTCTTGGAAGCCGTTGAAGTTCTCGGCCTCATTTGGACACGCGTCATTGACATCAGGGATGCCGTCTCCGTCGTTGTCCGGATCAGGGCAGCCATCCATGTCTAGGAAGCCATCAAAGTCTTCTGGCGCATTTGGACAGGCATCGTAGGGATCCAAAATGCCGTCGCCCTCGTTGTCTGGGTCTGGGCAGCCATCACCATCTTGGAAGCCATCGAAGTCCTCGGGCGCATTCCAACAGGCGTCGCCGGGGCTGGCAATACCATCTCCATCTGGATCAGTTCCTGGCGTGACGCAGTAACGGAGAACGAAGACTGATTCGCCATTCCAATGGATGCTTGCTACATTTCCCGCCGACGACGTGTAACGCCAGTTATAGACCTGTCCAGCGTAAATGGTACCCTGCGGACTTCGAAGATCACCGCTCCGATAGTTGCCGAACACCGTGGCGTCCTGGCACGTTACTGTCCAAGGATCGCCTCCCGATGTTCCGGAGTAGCACCCTGCGCCGCAATGCGGATCTCCTAGGTCATGCGGACTCCCGCAATTGGGGGCGTACTGACCATCATGATCGCGACTAATGGCGGAGCGGAGGACCCACCCGCAGCCTCCGAATTCGCCGAAGGCATATCCCCAAGCCCACGAACCGTTCGATGAAGTGGCCTGGATGCTGAAGCGCTGGCCGGAATACAGCGTGCCGATCATCCAACTACCAGGGTTCGTCCGCACATAAACGTCTTGGGCAATCACGTGGGAGTTGCCATCCAGGGCAAGAGCAGGGTGGGTTGTCCGGAGAGTCAGAAAAGTCAATCCCAAGACTAGAGAAAGCAGCGCCAGAAAGTGATACGGCCTCCTGGTGCTGTTGCTGCTGGGTGCGATCATTAGACTTCTACTTGAGTTGGTCATGGTTGGAGCTCCTTCTTGCTACTGACTCCTATGGTGTCAATGTCGCGGCCTTGCTTGATATTTCGAAGACTCTCACCTCCTTGAGGCCAGGGGCCGTCGGGCGTCGAGCGGGGCGGCGCCCAACGGGCGGGGCCACCATCGGTAGGAGGTCGGTGGACCCTGGCGAGACCAGCTTGTCTCCAGCGCCGCAAAAGTTCATCCGCGCAGAAAATGAACTCGCCGAGCGCTTTCGGTCCTGCGGTCGGCGAGTTCGTTAGTCTTGAGGAGGATTGTGCGGAGCTATTCGATCGGAGCTTCTCCTACGTCATCAGAAGTGAG
>JBGQHA010000235.1:0-4840 GCA_041497735.1 Dehalococcoidia bacterium
AGGCCGATGTAACGCGAGAGCAGCGCGATGATCGCCATCATGCCCGCCATAACCCGGAAGCCCCAGGCGTCTTTGATCAAGCCCGTCCCGATCAGCGCCGCCGCCGCTCCCAGAGAGCCAAGGAACACCTGCCAAGCGACGATGCTCACGCGCGATGCCGACGTGTGCGAGATCTCCGGCAGCAGCGCTTCGAATGGGCCGCCCGAGAGCGTGCCCATAACGCGCTGGACGAAGACGATGATCGTGAAATACAAGACGTTGGTGGTGGAGCTATAGCTGGCTCCAGGCGGGCTGAAGACGAGAAAGAAGAAGAGAACATAGAACGGCGTAGACAGCACGATGAAAGGGATGCGACGGCCCCAGCGCGTGCGCGTGCGGTCGCTCCAGTAGCCGATCAGCGCATCGTCAAGCGCATCCTCGATGCCGATCAGAATGAGGACGACGCCGAGGACCAGGCGGGGTGCAAGCGTGGGCAGGCCTGCGTCTTTGGGCGGGGCGTAGTAGAAGAGCAGCCAGAGCTGCGACGTACGCGAGAGCAAGTTGCCGCCGAAGCTGGCGGAGGCGTAGACGATGCGGTTCCGTCTGGGGATGTCTTCGGGCGCGCGCATGCGGACCTCAGCGTGGACGAAGCGGCCCGGCCGTCATTTCTTTGTCGCGAGCCTCGACCGGAAGTACGCGATGCATCGATCGAGCGTGGCGAGCTTGGGGTAGTCCTTCTCCGGCGTCTCCACGCCCAACTGCTCGTCAACCGCCACGAGGAAATTGACGAAGTCCATCGAGTCAAGATCGATCTGGTCGCGGATGCGGACGTTGGGCTTGAGTTTGGCGACGTCTTCCTGCGGCACCATTTCCTGAAGGATGCGGAGCAGCACGGCGCGGATCTCGTCTTCGTTCACAGCTTCGCCGGCTCCTGGAGCAGGCGGTCGACCGCGGCGAGAAAGAGGCTGCCACGATGCCCATCGATGACGCGATGATCCGCCGAGAGTGAGGCGGTGATCGTCGGACGCGTCACGATGCGCTTGCCCGCGGACCAGGGCCGCTGCCTCATCCTGCCGAAGCCGACAAGCCCCACCTGCGGTGGATACACGAGACCGAGCACGGCATCGGCGCCTTCCTCGCCCAAGCTGGTGACCGTGATCGTGGGGTCGGAGAGCTCTGAGCTGCGCAGCTTCCAAGCTCGAGCGCGCTGCACCAGATCCCGGAAGTTGTCCATGAGCTCGTCGAGCGATTGCCTATCCGTTTCGTGGAGCGCCGGCGCCACGAGACCGCCGCCACGAATCGAAACGGCGACGCCAACATGGATCGTTGGCTTGAGGACGACTCGGTCTTGCTCCCATGTTGCGTTGAGCTCAGGAAACTCTCGCAGGGCAAAGGACACCGCCTTGATGAGCGGCGCGACGTACAGCACCCGTTCCTTGAGCGATCGGGCCTTGTTGTGTCGCGTCAGCCAGTTCATGGTCCGTGAGAGATCGATGTCGAGCGTGACGTGAAAGTGCGGGATCTCGCGCGCCGACCGGCTCATCGCCGCGGCGATCGCCTGGCGCATGCGCGCCTGCCTGTCGAGCGCTTCCTCCGCCGGCTTGGCCGGCGCGACGCGAGCGGCTGCGGCTGACTCGATGTCTCGACGCATGATGCGCCCGTCTGGTCCTGTGCCTGCGACGGCCGTCAGGTCCACACCAAGCTGCTCGGCGAGCTGCCTCGCGGAAGGCGAGACCCGCAGCCGGGCGCCGGGCGCGGCCGGAGGTGCCGTCGGACGCCGGGCAGCTGACGGGATCGCCGGAGCAGGAGCGGGCGGAGCCGGCGCGGGCGCACGAGCAGCCGCCGCCTCCCCCTTGACGCGGATGATCGCGAGCGGCGTACCGACCGGCACCGTGTCCCCGGGCTCCACTAGGAGCTGCTCGACAACGCCGCTGAGAAAACACTCCACTTCGACGTCCGCCTTGTCGGTCTCGATCTCGGCGATGATCTCGCTCCGCGCGATGCGGTCGCCGACCTGCTTGCGCCATTCTGTGAGCGTGCCCGCTTTCATGTCGGCGCCGAGGATCGGCATCGCGAACTCAGCCATGTTAGGCGAACATCTCTTGGACTCGAGCGACAATCGTAGCGGCCTGGGGCAAGGCAGCATCTTCCATGTGCTTGGCGTAAGGCATCGGCACCTCAGCGCTGCAGACGCGCACCACCGGCCAGTCGAGCGCGTCGAGCGCTTCCTCCATGATGCATGCTGAGATCTCTCCGGCGATACTCCCGGTGCGCCATCCTTCGTCCGCGATCACGACGCGATGGGTCCTCGCGACTGAGGCCAGCACCGCCGTCATGTCGAGCGGGCGCAGCGTTCGCAGGTCGAGCACTTCCGCGCTCAGTCCAGCCGCCTCGAGCGCTTGCGCCGCTTCCATGGCCTTGCCCAAGGTCCCTCCATAGGCGATGAGCGTGACGTCGGTGCCGGGCCGCCGGACCTGCGCGTGATCGATGTCGACGCGGTCGTCGCCGTCCCCGACCTCGCCTTCCTCGGAATAGAGCGTGGCGTGTTCAAAGATGAAGACGGGGTCTTCTTCGTGCAAGGCGGAGCGCAGCATGCCGCGCGCGTCGGCTACCGTTGCCGGCGCCAGGACGCGCACGCCGGGGATGCTGGCGTACCAGGCTTCCAGGCTGTGCGAGTGCTGCGCGCCGAGCTGCCGGCCTCCTCCCGTCGCCATTCGCACGATCAGCGGCACGCTGAGCTGTCCGCCAGACATGTAGCGCAGCGTCGCGGCGTTGTTGAGGATCTGGTCCATGGCAAGCAGGCTGAAGTTGACCGTCATCACCTCAACGATGGGCCGCATGCCGTTCAGCGCGGCGCCGATCCCCGCGCCGACGAACGCTGACTCCGAAAGCGGCGTGTCCCGGACGCGCTCCGGGCCGAATTCTTCCAGGAGACCATGACTGACGGCAAAGGCGCCGCCGTACCGGCCGACGTCCTCGCCCATCAAGAACACGCGCGGATCGTCCCGCAGTGCGTCTCGTAGCGCCGCGCGCATCGCCTCGCGGTACGTCATCGTCGTCATCGCATTACCTGGCGCTGACGTACTTCGTTAGGTCGTCGAGCGATTCCCACGGCCCGGTCTCCGCGAATTCCACCGCATCTTCAACCGTTTTCGCTATCTCGGCTTCGATCTGCGCCAGCGCTGCGTCATTGATTAGCTGCTCGCTCTGCAGGTAGCGCACGAAGTTCGTGATCGGATCGTGTTCACGCCAGCGATCGACCTCGCCTTTCGACCGGTACAGCTCGGGATCCGCCATCGAGTGGCCGCGGAAGCGATAGGTCCGAAATTCGAGCAGGTGCGGGCCCTGTCCGGCGCGCACGGCTTCAGCCGCGCGCGTGGTTGCCTGTTCGACGGCGAGGACGTCCATGCCGTCGACCGATTCGGCGGGGACTCTGTATCCCTGCGCCTTGGTCATGAGATCAGTCTGCGCTTCGGAGAGCGTGTAGGCGGTGCCCATCGCGTACAGGTTGTTCTCACAGAGAAAGAGCACCGGGAGCTGCCAGAGCTCAGCCAGGTTCATCGACTCATGGAACTCGCCCTCCGCGACGGCGCCTTCGCCGAAGAAGCAGGCCGTGATCCGTCGATCGCCGCGCATTTTGTCCGCCAGGGCCAGGCCGACGGCGATCGGGAGTCCGCCACCGACGATGGCATAGCCGCCGAAGAAGCGCCTCTTCGCATCGAAGAAGTGCATCGAGCCACCACGGCCTCGACTGCAGCCGGTTGCCTTGCCATACATCTCCGCCATCAGGCCACCCGGCGGCAGGCCGCGCGCCAGGGCGTGCCCGTGTTCGCGGTAGGTAGCGACGACGTTATCCTCCATCGTGAGCGCTTGCATCGCCCCCACGCCGACCGCCTCCTCGCCGATGTAGAGGTGGAGAAAACCACGGATCTTGCCGGCCTGATACAACTCTGCGGCTTTCTCTTCGAAGCGGCGGATGAGAAGCATCGTCCGGAGCAGTTCTGTCTTGTGTGAGCGTGCCGGCCGAGCTGACGCTGGCTCAGTCTTGCGGGTACTGGCGCGGCCAGCCGCGCGTTTCACGATTCCGCCTCGAGCGTGGAGATGTCGCCTTCGGGCAGACCGAGCTCGCGCGCCCGCAGTAGGCGGCGCATGATTTTCCCGCTGCGCGTCTTTGGCAGCGACCGCACGAACTCAATCTCCTTCGGCGCCACGACCGCGCCGAGGCGCGAGCGGGCGTGTCCCAGGAGCTCCTTACGCAGCTGATCGGTCGGCTCGTGTCCTGCCTTGAGCGCGACAAACGCTTTCACAATCTCCAGCGCGACAGGATCGGGCTTGCCGATCACGCCGGCTTCGGCGACGGCGGGATGTTCCATGAGGGCGCTCTCGACTTCGAAGGGGCCGACCAGGTGACCAGACGTCTTGATCACGTCATCCGCGCGGCCGACGAACCAAACGTATCCGTCGTCGTCCTGCCGTGCCAGGTCGCCGGTGAGATAATAGCCGCCGGCAAAGCACTGTTGGTAGCGTTCGGGCTCATTCCAATAGCCGCGGAACATCGAAGGCCAGCCCGGCCTGAGCGCCAGCTCGCCTTGCACATTCGGTTCGACCGGCTCCACTCGCCCATCCTCGGTCCGGCGCACGATTGCGGCCTCGATACCGGGCAGGGGGCGGCCCATGGAGCCCGGCCGGATGTCCATCGAGGCATAGTTCGCGATCATGATCCCGCCGGTCTCCGTCTGCCTCCAGTTGTCGTGGAACGGACGGCCGTACGCCTCCACGCTCCAGAGCACCGCTTCAGGGTTGAGCGGCTCGCCCACCGACCCAAGGAAGCGCAACGGGCTGAGATCGTACGAGCGCGCCG
>JBGQHA010000236.1:0-4791 GCA_041497735.1 Dehalococcoidia bacterium
AAGGCTGTCGCAGCTGTTGCCGCATCGCTTCCGCAGCGGCGCCGTGCGCTGGGGCGAATCGCTGCTCGACGGCCTATCGGTGCTGCGCAACCTGCGCGTGCTGGTGAGCGCGAGCGTCTGGACGCTCGCGTCGTGGATGACGTCGTCGCTCGTCATCTATCTGATCTTGCGCGCGTTCGACCTCGGCGTGCCGTTTGCGGCGG
Organism: Dehalococcoidia bacterium; assembly: GCA_041497735.1. Lineage (GTDB taxonomy): Bacteria > Chloroflexota > Dehalococcoidia > DSTF01 > RBG-16-68-14 > JBBDXS01. The sequence goes on from JBGQHA010000236.1 coordinate 204, forward strand.
CGCCGTTCCTCCTGATCGCCACGACGTTCGGCTTCTTTGTGCCGTCTTCGCCCGGCGCGATCGGCGTCTACCACGCGATCAGCATCCGCACGCTGACGACGGTGTTCGGCGTCCCCCACGATGCGGCAGCTTCGTACGCGCTGGTCGCCCACGCCATCTACCTCATCCCGCCGACGCTGCTGGGCGCCGGCTTCTTCTGGCTGCATCATCTCAGCCTCAGACGGCTGCAGGCGCTGGCCGACACCCCCACCGCGGATGTGCTCCCGCTGGAGCCATCGATGACGCCCGAGCCACCTGCTTCTTGATGGCAGTCAGGCCCGCGTGCCGCTAAGCTCCTGTCGATGCGCATCCTGACCACGCTCACGTACTATTCGCCGCATATCAGCGGGCTTACGGTGTACGCGCGCCGCGTCGTGCGGCGGCTAGTGGAACGCGGGCACGAAGTGACGGTGCTGACCTCGCATTACGATCCCTCCCTGCCGCCGAGTGAGGTGATCGACGGCGCGACGGTCGTCCGGTCGCGCGTGTTGCTGCGCCTGAGCAAGGGCACGCTGATGCCTGCGTTCTTCTGGGATGCCGCGCGATTGATCCCGCGACACGATCTCGTCTACCTGCACCTGCCGCAGTTCGAGGCGAGCGTGGTAGCGCTGCTGGCCAAGGCGATGCGCAAGCCGGTGGTGTCGTCGTACCAGTGTGATATCCAGCTGCCGCCGGGTCCGGCGCGCGCGATCTTCACGGCCGGGATCCGCCTATCGCACTACATCGCGGGCAAGTGCTCCGATAGCATTGTGGTGATTTCGCCGGAGTACGGCGAAACGGCGCGACTGCCGCGCCACTTTCACCAGAAGGTGCGCGCTGTGTACCCACCGATCGAGCTGCCGCCCTCGCGCGAGGACGGCGTCTCGTTTCGCCGGTCGCACAGCTTGGGCGACGGACCGCTCGTGGGGTTCCTGGGACGCTTCGCGGAGGAGAAGGGGATCGCGTATCTCATCGAGGCGGTGCCGCTCGTCTTGCGCGAGGTGCCGGACGCGCGCTTCGTTCTCGCCGGGCCGACGGCGACAGTGCCGGGCGAGCGCGTGCACGAGCAAGTCCAGCCGCGCATCGATGCGCTCGGCGCTGCGATCGTGCTCCTGGGCATGCTCGGCGATGACGAGCTGGCGGCGTTCTACGATGCGATCGACGTGCTGGTGCTGCCGAGCACGAACTCGACGGAGTCGTTCGGGATGACGCAGGCGGAGGCGATGATCACCGGAACGCCGGTGGTTGCGAGCGACATTCCCGGTGTGCGAGAGGCGATCAGGATCACCGGCATGGGCTTGCTGGCCGCGCCGCGTGATGCGCAATCGATCGCGCGCGCGATCGTGGCCGTCTTGCGCGACCCGGCGGCGTATGTGAAACCGGCGGCGGAGATCCGCTCGCTGTTCGACCCGGAGCGGACGGTGGACGCATACGAAGCGCTCTTTTCCTCTCTTGCGCCACACCGATAGGCCCCAATACCGCGCACGGCGGGAAGCCGTTACAGTACTCGGGCGATGAGCGAATTCCCGCGCCGCAGCTTCCTTTGGCCTGTCCGCTTGCCGAGGGGAGAGTCCGGCGAGGGTCAGACACCACCCGAACGGCTGCGCGTCAGACGGTTTCGCATCGGCGTCACGTTCGCGATCGCCGCCGGAGTGAACCTCATCCTGCTCGCGGCGTATCTTTGGAGCCGCGGCGGGCAGACGACGCACGTGACCGTGGAGGCGAACGGCGACCAGTACGTCGCGACGATTGACGGAAGGGTCCATGCCGAGGCCCGCCTTCCCGGCCCGCAGCAGGGCGGCATCATCATCCTGTTCGGTTCCACTGAGGGCATTCCGAGCCTGCCGAAGCCGCGGGGCCTGGACTCCATCAAGGTCACCGATGCGACCAGCGGCCAGACGCTCTTCGAAGATGACTTCTCCCATGGCGTCGGCGCACCGTGGAAGGTGGGCGGGGCGCCGGTCGTGCGCGACGGCGTGGTGGGGTCGCGCGGCGATGTATCGCTCACCCTGCCGGAAAACTGGACGGACTATGTCGTTCATGCGACGTTCCGGAACTTCCAGGCGGGTGCGATCATGGTCCGCGCGCAGTCGCAGCAGGACGGCGTGTCGTACACGTTCCGTCCTTATCGGGATTATGACAACGCCTTCGCGCTGGTCCAGGCAGGCAAGAGCGGGCAATCGAAGCTTGGGGGCCCAATTGCCCTCTCTCGGACGGAGTCGGTGAAAGCACTGGTGTCGATGGTGCTGCGGTTCTATCCGTACGCGTTCGTCTTGCTGGCTCTCGGCTTCTTCGTTGTGCTCGGCATCCAGCTCGCATCGACGTACGGCATGCCCAAGCTCGGAGAGATCTGGAGCGATCAGGTCGCCTTCGCGCTGACCGGCGGGCTCGCGGTCTTCGGGTTTGTCACAACGCTCTTTCTCAACTATTCCTATGGCTCGCACCTGCCACACGTGCCGGACGAGCTCTCCTATCTCTTTCAAGCGAAGCTGCTCTCGGCCGGCCATCTCACGGCGCCTCTGCCTCCTGTCCAGAGCGCCTTCGATTACTTCTACCCCCCGTTCATCATCGCAACGCACGGCCACTGGGCCGGCGTGTACCCGTTCGGGCACCCGCTGCTGCTCGCAATCGGCGTACGTTTCGGCGTGCCGTGGATCATCCCGCCAATCGTGGGTGCGCTGTCCGTCGTGCTCTTGTTCCTGATCGGACGGAAGGTGTACAGCGCGCGCGTCGGCGCGCTGGCGGCGCTGCTGTTCGTTGCCTCGCCGTTCTATCTCATGACAGCGAGCAACTTCATGAGTCACAACACGGCCGCGTTCTATCTTCTCGGTGTGCTCGCGTGCATCGTGTACGCCGAACGGCGGCCGGTGCTGCTCGGCGCGCTGGGCGGGCTGGCCTTCGGGCTGCTATTCAATACGCAGGCGTTGACGGCGGTTGTGCTGGTCGTGCCGATCGGGCTCTTGTTGCTGAGTGAGCTCCTGCCTGAGGAGCGAAGGCGCATGGGGCGCACGTTCTACATGAGCTTCGTGGCGGCCGGCGCTGTCATGCTAGTGGCATACTTCCTCTACAACCGCGGCGTGACCGGCGATGCGTTCACCAGCGCCCTTTCGGACACGAGCGGCAAGTACCTTGGCTTCGGCGGACAGAACAGCCCCGGGCTCGGCATCCAGAACCAGGGACTGCAGATGTCGTTCCTGCTGCTGGTGCTGAATGGCTGGCCGCTCCTCATCGGACTAGGGTTCGTGCTGCTGCCGTTCGCGCTGGGCACGCGAGAGCGATGGGATTGGTTCCTGCTCGTCGCGATCGTCTGCGCTCTGGGGGTATACGTGCTGTACATCGGCGGGGGCATCATGCACGGCCCGCGTTACTGGTACGTGGTGAGCCCGCTGCTGATGCTCCTGTCCGCTCGAGGGGCCGAGCGCGCGGGCGAGGTGCTGAGCGCCGCGGCCGACCGCGTGCGGGCGATCATCATCCCTTCGCGGGCCGGGGCGGGCTGGGCCGGCATGCTGGTCGTCTACGTCTTCGTGGCGGCGCTCGCCGGAACGAGCGCGTACAACTGGCTGCTCGGTCACAACAGGACGTGGAGCGATGTCTTCGTGCCGGCCCAGGCGAGCGACTTGAAAGGCTTCAACAGCATCGATGACCGGCTGATCAAGCTCATAGACGATGCGCACCTGCACAACGCTCTCGTGCTTGTCGCCGACGACTGCGAAGGCTGGCAGTGCTACGGCAGCGTGTTCTTGCGCAACAAGCCGACGCTCGACGGCGATGTCGTCTACGCGAGAGACGTGGCGGACCGGCGCGGCGATCTGTTCAAAGCCTACCCCGACCGGCTCGTCTATTTTGCCCACTACGGCCCGCCGGCGTATCTCTCCATCTACGGCAGCACCCAGCCTCTGGCGCAGATCCCTGCGGCCACGCCGCCTCGAGCGCGCGACATCACGCTGCCCACGCCGACAGCTACGGCGACGCCCGATCCGGCAGAGGCCGGCCTGCGGGACGATCAGCGCAAGCGGGACCTCGATGCGATCGCGGGCGCGCTGCAGGAGTACTACGCGAGGCACGGCGGCTATCCGACAGCGGACGGCGTGCAGAGTTTCTGCCGCTACAAGGAGCTCGATTCTGGGTGCAAGGTGAGCGAGGTGCTCGATCCTGTCCCGCAGGACCCGCAGAGCGGCCAGACGTACTATTACTGGTCGAACGGGACGTCGTTCTACCTCTTCGCTGTGACGGAGACGCCGGCGGGTCCTTCGCAGTGCGACACGGCACCATTGAAACCGGGGCAAGACCATCTGTACTGCCTGTACGGCACAACGGAGCCGGGGGCGACGCCCCCACCGCTCGCCACGCCGACGCCGGCCTCCGGCGACACGTCCGCGCCCCTGCCCACGCCGACGCCCGCGCCCTAACCGCGCGACAACTTGATCAGCGTCCGTCCGACGCGCGCGAGACTGTCGAGGTTGTGGACGGGCAGAAACTCGTCGACGAAGGAGAGAGCCACCGACATCCCCTGCGCGACAGGCTGGTAATCGGACGCGCCGAGCAGCGGGTTGAGCCAGAGGATGCGGTA
>JBGQHA010000237.1:0-4778 GCA_041497735.1 Dehalococcoidia bacterium
CCATCCATCGTTTGGCACCGCCGTCGTGCGCGGCGAGGGTTTCCGGCTCGATTTCGCCGGGGCGCGTTCGGAGCGCTATCAGCGCCCAGGCGCGCTCCCGACGGTCGAACCGGCCTCGCTGCTTGACGACCTGGCGCGCCGCGACTTCACGATCAACGCGCTCGCCCTGGGGCTGGATGGCCCGCGCGGCGGCGCGCTGATCGATCCGTTCGGCGGCCGTGAAGATATCGTGAGGCGGCGCATTCGCGTCCTGCACGACGGCAGCTTTCGCGACGACGCGACGCGCGTGGTGCGCGCCGTTCGTTACGCGGGGCGCCTCGGCTTTCGCCTCGAAGCGCGCACCGCCCGCCTCCTGCGCGTCGATCTCTCATATGCCGACACGATCAGCGGCGCGCGGCTGCGCCGCGAGCTCGAGCGCATCGCCGACGAGGACCGCGTCGGCGTCATCGTGCGCCTGGCCGCGCGTCTGGGCGTGCTGCGGGCGCTGCATCCCGCGCTCGCGCCGGACGATCGCGCGCTGCGTGCATTCGGCCGGGTGGCGCGAATCGCCCCGCCGCAACGAAGCGCAGTGCTGTTCGCGTTGCTGCTCGCGCGCGCGACGCCGTCGCGCGCAGAAGCGGCGATCGCGCGCCTCATGCTCACCCGCGCGCAGTCGGAAGCGGTGCGAGGCGTAATCGCGCTGCGGCGCCAAGCGGCGCGGCTGGGGCGGGTTGCGCTGCGCCCGAGCGCTGCCGCGGCCGTGCTCGATGGCTCTCCACCGGCCTCAATCGAAGCGTTTGCGCTCGTCACTGAGCACAAGCTTGCCGGGGAGCGGGCGCGTCGATACCTTAATCGATGGCGGCAGATGAAGACGTTTCTCAATGGGAATGACGTTGTCGCGCTTGGTGTGCGACGCGGCCCGCGCGTAGGAGAAGCGCTGTCTTGCCTGCGCGACGCGCGGGTGGATGGCGAGGTGAAGACTCGCAAGGACGAGGAGGCGCTGGTGCGAAAGAAGTTTGTGGAACGTCCCTCTCGCGCGAGGCGACGCCGTGGCTGAGGCGCAGCGCTGCGCCGTCTGCGGAGAGCCGGTGGACGAGAAGAGCTCGTCGATCTGCACCAGCTGCGGCGAACCCTTTCACCTCAACCAGCGCAACGATCAGCAGGGGAAGGACTGCGGCGCCGTCTGGATCAACGAGCAGCACCTGGGGCTGGAGTTCGCTTGCCAGCGTTGCATCGATGGCAGTCCGCCTGCGCAGCCGCCGCCCAAGCCGCAGATCCGCCGCCCACGCATCGGCCAGCGGCGCTACCGGAAGCGGGAGTAGCGATGCGCGACTCGCAGTACGCCCGTCGCCGGCGCCGTCCGCGCAGCGCGCGCAGGGCCGAGGAGCCAGCTCCCGCCGCCGAGCCGAAATCGAGCGCACCGGGCATCCTCGCGCAGTGGCAGTGGGCCACGTTTCCCGTGTTCGCCGCATTCGCGCTGGGTGTCGTCGTCATGGGGCTGTTCGCGTCCACGGCCCTGGCGCTCGTGGTCTTCTTCGGGGGCATCTTCTGTCTCAGTCTGAGCGTCGCTCACGTAGTGAGGAGACAGATTATCGCGAGCCGCCGGCGCCGCTAACGCAGGTCTCTCATCATCCACGCCGATGGCTCTTCGCCGCGCGCGGCGGGCCAGTCGTGTTGTAGAAGCGGACGATAGCCTAAGCGAAGCCAGAAGTAGAGCGCCAACCCCAGCTGCGGCGGCACTCGAACGTAGACCTGGTCTGCCGATCGCGCGAGCCGCCGCTCCAGCGCTAGCGCCGCCCGGCTCCCGATCCCAAGCCGCCGTTTCTCGCGCGTGACGGCGACGAAATCGATGCGCGGCGACCCCCGTAAGGGAGCGCCGGTTTCGTACGCGACGAACGCCTCGCCAGCGTAGTCGGTATAGAGAAGGGCATCGTGCACACCGATGGTCTCCCGCAGCGCGAGCTCGCTGCCCCAGCGCTCGCAGCCTAGCTGCGCGGCCAGCGGCGAAAGCCACGCTGACAGCGCGGACACGTCGGAAGGGCGCAGGGAACGCAGGGCCATCAGTGATCGAGTCGAGGATCTACGGTCGTGTCGTCAGCGAGCCACTGTGTCACCAGCGACGGCATCTGGCGCGCGGGCACGCGATGCACGGTGCACGTCGGAAGCGAGCGCAGGAAGGATTGGCCGTACGGCTTCGTGTGAATGCGCCCGTCCAGCACGACCATCGCGCCCCTGTCGGTCTTGCGACGGATGAGCCGGCCGAAGCCCTGCTTGAAGCGCAGGACCGCCTGCGGCACGGCGTACTCACCGAACGGATCGTCGAACAGCTCCGATCGCGCCTGGAAGATCGGGTCGTCCGGCACCGAGAACGGCAGTCGCGTAATCACGAGCAGCGAGAGCGCGTCGCCGACGACGTCGATACCTTCCCAGAAGCTCGCCGCGCCGAGGAGGACCGTCTGCGGATGCTCCTTGAGCGCATTGATGAGCTGTCGCGGCGAGCCGTCCATGTTCTGGCCCAGCACCAGGATCTGCTCCTCTTCCAGCGGCTTCTTGATCCCGTTGTAGGCGGCGCGCAGGCTGCTATGCGACGTGAAGAGCACCAGCGCGCGCCCGCCGCTGGCCCGCACGAGATCGATCAGCGACTGCTGGACGGCCGCCATGTACGCGGCGTCGTTCGGCTCCGGCATGTCTTGCGGGACCAGCACGCACGTCGACTGGGCGTAATCGAACGGCGAGCCGAGCTGGAGCTGCGTCGCATCGTCGAGGCCGAGGCTCTGACTCATGTAGTCGAACCGGTCCGCCACGGTAAGCGTGGCGCTGGTCAGCACCGAGGTCTGTTTTTGCGAGAACAGCCGGTCGTGCAGCAGCTCCGAGACGCGCAATGGCGCGCTCGACAGGCTGATCCCGCCGCTGCGCTGCCCGGTGACCCAGCAGACGGTGTTGATGTCGTCGTACAGGACGATCTGGCTGATGCCGAGCCGCAGCGACATGCCGTTCTGGTACAGCTCGAGCGCCTCAGCGATCAGCTCGTCGTGTGTGAGCAGCGTCGCATCGGTCATCGATTGGAGCCGGTGTAGCAGGCGCTCCAACGCGCCCAGCATCCGGCCGAGCGCCGAACTCACGTTCTCCCAAGCCAGCTCGACGTCCGCCCAGTCCGGCTGCACGCGCATCGCGCGGGTGAGCCGCAGGCGGTCATCGAAGTCGCTCGCCCCGTCGCTCTGCTGCCGGACGAAGCCGGAGACACGCAGGAAGAAGTCGGGCAAGTCGCCGCGTGCGCGCTCCACCTCGTCCTGTAGCTGGCGGACTAGATCGAGCAGCTCGCGCACCTCAGGGAGCTGGGCCGTCGGCCCGCGCGCTGCGTTGCGCAGGCTGGCGACGAAGCTCGCACCGCGGCCCGCTCCGATGCGGTCGACGAGATCGGCGAGCTCCTGCTCGTTCGCCTGGAAGCCGAAGCGCTCGGTTGCCTCTCCTTCAAGGTGATGCGCTTCGTCCACGATCAGATGGTGGTATTCGGGGATCACGCCGCCGCCGACCGCGACGTCGGAGAGGAGCAGCGCGTGGTTGACGAGCACCACGTGCGACGTCTCAGCGCGGCGACGCGCGCGCAGCAGGAAGCACGAGCCGTCGCGCACGAACGCGCACGGCGTCGCGAGGCAAGCTTCGTTCTGAGCGCTCAGCCGGCCCCAGATCGACTCCTCACCTTGCGAAAGACGCAGCTCCGCGCGATCCCCCGTGTCCGTGTTCGGCAGCCAGAGGAGCAGCCGCACGAGGAGCTTCGCCTCCTCAGCACTCCGTGTCGCCGAGCGCCGCAGGGCGGACCAGCGCAGCAGGCATAGGTAGTTGCGCCTTCCCTTGAGCTGCGTTGCGCGCAGGTCATCGACGGAGCCGAGGAGCTGTCGCAGAGCGGGGATGTCTTGCCCCATGAGCTGCTCTTGCAAGTTGATCGTGTTCGTCGAGACGACGACGCGTTCGCCGTTGCGCCGGGCGAACTCCGCCGCTGGCAGCAGGTAGGCGAGCGACTTCCCGACGCCGGTACCCGCCTCGACGAGCAGCTCGCCTCCGCTGTTCAGCGCATCGGTGATGGCCCGCGCCATCGCGATCTGCTCCGGGCGCTCCTCGAAGCTCTCGATCACGTCGCGGGCCGCAGTTGTGAGGGCCTGTTCGATCGCGTCCGCGTCGATCTGCTCGCGCGCGCCGCTCGACTGCAGGGGCGCGCCGTACTTCACCGGCGGGCGCACGGCGTCGTGTATCAGGCCGGTCTCCGGCGAGATGAGGGCCGGGTGCTCGTCGACGACTTCGCTTAGCAGGTGCCGGAGCGGCCAGTCGGTCGTGGCAGCGATGCGCGCCGCCTCCGCGACGAGCGCGGGCGGCATCGCTGCGAGGCGCTGGCGCAGCGCGAGAAAGACGCGCCCGGCGGCCTCGGCGTCGGCGAGGGCGCGATGCTGCACGGGGAAGTCGATGGCGAGGTGGCGCGCGATGCCGCGGAGATTGCGCTCCAGCAGACCCGGCAGCAGGATGTTCGCCAGCTCCTGCGTGTCGTAGCTGGGGCCGGACGGGTAGACGCGCGCCCGTTCCAGGAAGCTGAGGTCGAAGGCGATGTTCTGGCCGATGACAGGACTATCGCCAATAAACGCTTCGAGTTGGCTTGCCACGTCCGTAAACGGTGGCGCGCCTGTCAGGTCGGCGTCGCCGATGCCGGTTAGGCGCTGGATGCGATACGGGATGGGACGGCTCGGATCGACGAGCGAGCGGAACGTTTCGAATCTGCCATCCAAATCGAAACGATAAGCGCCGACCTC
>JBGQHA010000238.1:0-4712 GCA_041497735.1 Dehalococcoidia bacterium
AAGCGCAGCGCCTCGACGACGTCACGGTCGACCTTCTCGTACGCGGCGCGGACCTCCTGGGGATCGACGCGCAGCGATGTATACACGGCACCATCGAAGGCTTCGCAGTAGCGCAGCACGGCGGCGTCTCCTTGCTGACGGACGTCGCGCAGGATCTTGCGCACCGCTTCTTCAATCGTTGACACGCCACCACCGACGGCCGCTTTCGTGCGCTGCCAGATCGCGTCGGGAAGATCCGCCTGCCCGACCGGCCGCCGCAGCAACAGCGTCTTGCGCCCTTCCTTGGCCCCGACCACGATCTTCACGAGAGATACTCCCGTATCGCCTCGGCGGCGCGGCGGCGCGAGCGCTCCTCGAACGCGGCCAGCCGCTCCGGCGTCACCTCGCGGATCGATTGCTCAAGCAGCTCAGGCACGTCGCGCAAGAACTGCTCCATATCGGCGTCGGACTCCACGCCGTATGCCGCCAGATGCCGGCTCGCGAGACGGCGCAGGTCGGGCTCGCGAACGACCGACTCTGCTGAGATGTCGCGCCAGCGGCCCAACGTCTCGCGGTCGATGAAGCCGGTCTCGATGTCCAGATCGGCCGCGAGCAGGTCGCGCCGGATCGCTTCCACCACGTGCGGTTCATGCTCGCGGCGGTCCAGCTCGAACTGCAGTACGCGGTCGAGGACGTTGGCCAGCGGCCCTCCCCTGAGCAGCGAGCGCTCGCCAAATGCCGGGCGGTAGACCTCGCAGATCCACGCTTCGTCCATCTCGAGGTGCGAGATGTAGCCGCACAGAAAAGCGACGGTGCTCTCGTTCAGGCGGCCGGGCGAGGCCAGATCGGGGTAGGCCTCGAAGACGGCGGCGACTCCGCTCTGCTCGTCGAAGTTGCTGAGATCGAAGAAGTGCGTCCGCTCGCGTTCCCAGCGCGTGATCGCCCGCACATCGGGCGTCGTCGCTCCCAGGTAGTACGCGCCCGGGTGGCAGTCCAGAACGCGGTGGCCGACCTCTCGCGCCAGATCGCGCGCCACCGTCATGTGCATGCGAAACGGCGGCATGGCGGCTACTCGATAATCTTGTTGAGCGGGTACTCGACGATGCCCTCCGCGCCCGCCTGCTTCAATCGCGGTACGATCTCGCGCACGACGCTTTCGTCGATGACGGTGTTGATCGCTACCCAATCGTCATCGGCGAGCGAGGAGATCGTCGGGTTCTTCAGCGCCGGCAAGATCGCCAGCACGGCATCGAGATCGGCACGGCGGACGTTCATCATCAGCCCCACTTTGCCATCGGCGGCGAGCGCGCCGGCGAGCATGAGCGCCATGTCCTCGATCTTGCGCTTCTTCCACGGATCCGCCCACGCTTCGTGGCTCGCGATGAGGCGTGGCGTGCTCTCCATCAGCGTTTCGACGATGCGCAGGCCGTTCGCGCGCAGCGAGCTGCCGGTCTCCGTGACATCGACGATCGCGTCGGCGAGGTCCGGCGGCTTCGCCTCGGTCGCGCCCCACGAGAACTCGACCGTGGCACGTACGCCTCGCTCCTCCAGATACCGCCTCGTGATGTTGACGGCTTCTGTCGCGATCCGCTTTCCTTCCAGGTCGGCCACCGATCGAACCGGCGAATTCTCCGGCACGGCGAGGATCCATCGTAAGGGCCTGCGCGTCGCCTTCGCATACGGGAGCTCTGCGACCTCGACTACAGAGGCGTCGTTCTCCAGGATCATGTCCTTCCCCGTTAGGCCGGCGTCCATCAGTCCCGCCTGGACGTATCGGGGTATCTCCTGGGCGCGGATCAGCGTGCAGACGAGCTCTGGGTCGTCCGCCGAGAGGTAGTACGACCTTCGCTCCGGCGACAGGCTGTACCCCGCTCGCCGGAACAGATCGATGGTGGCCTCCTGCAGGCTGCCTGCGGGAACGGCCAAGCGCAGTATGCGCTCGCTCACGGAAACCCCCTCGTATGGATACGCCTCCGACAAGGCCGGGGGCCTCTTCATTGTACGCAAGGCGCCTCTCGCGGGACAACCGCCTTCGTGCCGTAATGAGCGCCGTGGCGCGGCGTTGGTGAATAAGACAGCGATGTCCAGTCCGCCTCGGGCGGACGCGGTCGTACCACCCCCGCCCCGGTACGAGCGGCCACCGTCCTGCCAAACACCCGCTATCGCTCGAGGGTACGCGTGCGCAAGCTCGTTCTCCTTGCCTTGTCCACCGGAGTCCTGTTCACCGGCTGCATGGCCATGCACGCCGCCGGGCGCACCGATCTCGCCACCACGACCCCGACTTCCACCGCGACAGCGACAGCTACCTCGACCGCCACCGCGACCGCGACCGCTACTCAACCCAATGCGCCGCCGTCGTCACAAGACGAGGCCACGCCAACGCCGACGCTGGTATCAGAGGTGCCGGGCGAGGTCCAGCCGCCTCAGCCGACGGCCGTCCGCGGTGGCACGACGCTCTTGATCCCGGACGGCACGACGGTCGTACATGGCAGCTGCGCCTCCGATGGCGAGTGCCACTGGTACAACTTCTACTGGGCCCCCACCCACGAAGTCGTCGTGCAGGACGGTGAGTTGCAGATCAAGGCGGAGCACGAGCTCTGCCACGCTCATCAGCACTGGACGATCAACGGCGGCGCGCCGCTCAGCCCCTCCAACTATGACCTGCACACCTGGTACGACACGTCCGAAGGGCTGAGCTTCGCCGCAGTAGTCGATGGCCTATCGTGGCCCTGGAGCCACAGCGCGATCAACGCGCTCGAGGACTTCGCCTGGACATGCGCCTACTGGTACCTCGATCCTGCATACCTCCTGCAGGTCAGCCCCGACCGCTACGATTGGGCGGCGCAAAACCTGCCGTAGCCACGGTTCCCAGACAGCGTTACACTAGGCACCTACCGCATCACTGCCGTCAAGGAGGACACGATGGCGACCAACAACAACCGACCACGCGCACTCATCACCGGCGCTTCCGCAGGCATCGGCGAGGGGTTTGCGGAACACCTAGCTCGTCGCGGCCACGATCTGGTGATCGTCGCGCGCCGCCGCGACCGGCTCGACGGCATCGCTCATGAGCTCTTGCAGGCCCATGGCGCGTCCTGCGAAGTCATCGAGGCCGACCTGACCAACGACGAGGACGTGTCGCGCGTTCAGGACCGTGTGCGCCGCGGCGACATCGAGCTGCTGGTGAACAACGCCGGCTTCGGCACATTCGGCGAGTTCGCCAAGCTGCCGCTCGAACGCGAGCTGCAAGAGCTCGACCTGAACGTGCGCGCGCTCGTTCGCCTCACGCACACCGCCTTACAGTCGATGATTGAGCGCAGGCGCGGCGGCATCATCAACGTCGCGTCCGCTGCCGCGTTCCAGCCGATCCCCTACAACGCGACGTACGCAGCGACCAAGGCCTACGTCCTCCACTTCTCGGAGGGAGTGCACGAAGAGGTCGCGTCCCACGGCGTGACGGTAACCTGCCTCTGCCCGGGCCCCGTGAAGACCGAGTTTCAGCAAGTCGCCGGCATCAGCGAGAGCTTCATGCCCTCCTTCGCCTGGGAGAGCGTCGACTCCGTGGTCGAGGCGGCGCTGGGCGGCCTGCGCGCCGGCCGCGCGATCGTCACGCCTGGTCTCGTGAACGCGATGAGCAGCGCCAGCTCGCGCATGGCCCCGCGCTTTCTGGTACGGCGCATCGCCGGCGCGATGTTCCGCAACCAGGCCGGCGGCTCGTAGATGGCGGGCGGCGGCGAGCTGCTTTTCAACCCGCTCGACCCGGCATTCCGCGCCGACCCGTACCCCGCGTACGCCCGGCTGCGCGCTGAAGACCCGGTGCATCACGCGCCGTGGGGCGGCTGGCTGATCAGCCGCTATGCCGGCTGCGTATCGGTCTTGAAAGATCCACGCGCGAGCAGCGACATGAGCGCGTCGCCTGCGTACCGGCAGGCGCGCGAGCAGGGGCTGTTCGATCCCGACGAGGCGCTGGCGCAAACGCCGCCGTTTCTCATTCTCGATCCGCCGGACCACACCCGCCTGCGCGGCCTCGTGAGCAAAGCGTTCACACCTAAGGCGATCGAACTGGAGCGACCGCGTATTCAGCGCATCGTCGATGAACTGCTCACTGCGGCTGCCGAGCGACGTGTGGTCGAGCTGATCGGGGAGATCGCCTATCCCCTACCCGTCCGCGCGATCTGCGGGATGCTCGGCGTGCCGCCGGAAGATCACGCGACGTTTGCCGGCTGGTCGCGGCTCCTATCGCAGGCGATGGACCCGCAGCCGAACCCATCGCCCGAAGCGATCCAGGCCCGGCGACATGCGGGCAACGCGTTCGCGCAGTACGTGCGTGATCTGATCAGCGAGCGCCGGAAGCGTCCCGGGAACGACCTGCTCAGCGGCCTGATCGAGGTCGAAGAGGCGGGCGACACGCTTACCGAGGCGGAGCTCATCTCGACGTGCATCCTGCTCCTCGCGGCCGGCCACGAAACGACGGTCAGCCTCATCGGTAACGGCACGCTGGCCTTGCTGCGTCATCCCGCCGAGCTGCGCCGGCTACAGGCCGACCCGTCGCTCGCTCGCGGCGCTGTCGAGGAGTTCCTGCGCTACGATGCGCCCGTGCAGTTCGCCTTCCGTACCGCGAAGGATGCGCTCGATGTCGATGGGCGCACGATCGGCAAGGGCGAACAGATGCTGCTCCTCCTCGCCTCGGCGAACCGCGATCCGGCGCAGTTCCACGATCCCGATCGGCTCGA
>JBGQHA010000239.1:0-4687 GCA_041497735.1 Dehalococcoidia bacterium
AGGTAAACCCAAGAAGGTCGCCCTGACAGCATCCATGCGGAAACTGCTGACCATCCTGAACGCCATGGCCCGCAGCAATACCAGCTGGCAAGACCAGGCGCAACCCCTTGCTCTGCAAGACAGTTGCTGAGCGAAGCGAAGAATCTGTTCGCCCCTGCCGCCTCGCCTCCCAACAGCAAGCAAGGCTAGCTAGGAAGCGTCCTCCCGCCACCACTGCCCGACCGCTTCCGCTGCCCGCTCGACAAGCTCTCGTGCACGCGACATGGCCTCGTCCGCCTGCGCGTAATCCGTCAGCGCGAACACGGCGTCGAACAACGACGGCTCGTCGCCGTCCTGCGTACTGCCCACAATCGCGACGACGGGCTTGCCGGCCGCGCGAGCGGCTCGCGTGACGCCCGCCGCCGTCTTGCCGAACGTCGTTTGTCTATCGAGCCGGCCCTCTCCCGTCACGACGAGATCGGCGTCTGCCAGGTGTTGCGCGAAGCCCGCTCCCTCGGCGACAACATCGAAGCCGGGACGCAGCGTGGCGTTGCAGAAGACGAGCAATCCATACGCCAGCCCGCCCGCCGCACCCGCGCCGGGCTCGTTCGCCTTGTCGATGCCCAGATCGCGCTTCACGACGTCTGCGAAGCGCGCGAGCGCAGCGTCCAGCTCGCGCGCGATGGCCTCGCTTGCTCCCTTCTGCGCGCCGTACACGATCGATGCGCCCTCGGGGCCGCAGAGCGGGTTCGTCACGTCGGCCGCGACGATGACTTCCGTCTCGGTCAGGCGCGGATCGAGCCGTGCTGCGTCCACGCGCTGCAGCTGCGCGAGCACCGCACCGCCGGGCGGCAGCTCGTTCCCGTCCTCGTCCAGCAGACGGACGCCCAGTGCCTGTGCCAGGCCTGCCCCGCCGTCGTTCGTTGCGCTGCCGCCGACGCCGACGATGATGCGCCCGTAACCTTCATCCAGCGCCGCGCGCAGCAGCTCGCCCGTCCCGTACGTCGATGCTCGGCGCGGATCGCGCGCTGCCTCCGGCACCAGCACGAGGCCCGACGCCTCCGCCATCTCCACAACGGCCGTCCGCCCATCACCCAGCGCACCCCAGCGCGCGCGCACCAGCGCGCCCATCGGCCCGCGCACTGTGGTTTCGACGACACGTCCGCGCGTCGCCTTGACAAGCACGTCGAGCGTTCCCGGGCCACCGTCGGCCATCGGCAGAACATCCAGCTCCGCTTCCGGCAGGCTGCGCTGCAGCCCCCGCGCCATCGCCTCGGCGGCCTCGCGCGCTGTCAGGCTGCCCTTGAACTCCTGCGGAGCGATGAGAACGCGCACGGTTCGCTAGGCTGATCGGCGTCCGCCCAGAGACGACGGCAAGCGGCGCAACAGCAGCTCCGCCTCTTCCGACCGCAGCGTGCGCGAGACCCAGGCGAACACCGCGCCGCCCAGCAGCGCGCCGCCTGCCAGCGCCAGGAAGGCGTCGCCGGTGCGGCTGAAGTCGAAGCGCCCCACCTCGTGCAGCAGCACGAGATACAGGCCGATCGCTTCCGCCATCAGCACCGTCGCCAGCGCCGTCTCCGCAAGCGACCGCCCGATCGATGCGACATCGAGGCCTTCGAGGCGGCCGCGCAGCGTGCTGAACAGCAGCCCCGCCTCCAGCAACGTCGCGAGCGAGACAGACAGCGCCAGCCCCTTCACGCCGAACGGCCCGACCAGGATCGCGCTCAAGATGACGTTCGTCACGAGCGACACGAGCGCGAACGCGACCGGCGTTCGCGTATCGCTCAGCGAGTAGAAGCCGCGACTGAGGATCTCGATCGCCGCGTGGCCAGCGAGGCCGATCGCGTAGAAGATCAGCGCCGCTTGCGTGATCTCCGTCGATGACTTGGTGAACGCTCCGTGCCCAAGGATCCACGCACCGTCCTCGAAGACAAATGCCACCAGCGGACGCGCCAGGATCATCAGCGCCACAGCGGAAGGCAGCGTGAGGAACAGAATCAATCGCAGGCTCTGCGCCAGCGTGCGGCGCAGCGCGCGCACGTTGCGCGCCGCCTGCTCCGCCATCGTCGGGAACACCGCCGTCGAGATCGCCATGCCGAAGAGACCAAGCGGCGTCAGCACGATCAGCCACGCGTAGTTCACGCCGGAGATCGCTTCGTCGCTCACCCTCGAGGCAAAGAAGGTGGTGATCAGGAGGTTCAACTGGAACGCCGCCAGACCCAGTACGCGCGGCGCCATCAGCCGCCCGACTTCGCGCACGGCCGTGTCGCGCCAGTCCGCGATAGGCCGCCAGCGCATCCCGACGCCGACGAGCGCTGGAAGCTGCACCGCGAAGTGCAGCCCCGCGCCGATCACGACCGCCAGCGCGAGCACGTGCACGTTGTGCGACACGAGCGCGCCGATGATGATCGAGATGTTGTAGACCATCGGCGCGATAGCCGGGAACAGGAAGTGGTGGCGCGCATTGAGGATGCCCATGAACATCCCGCTCGCGGCGAAGAGCACAGGCGAGAGCATCATGAGCTGCGTGAGCTGCACGGCGAGCGAGCGGTAGTGCGCCTGATCACCCGTGTGCTGCCCGAGGCCCGGCGCCATCGCCGGCACCAGGAGCGGCGCGAGCAAGAAGCCGAGGATCGCAAACACGATCGTCGCGATGAACACGAGGTTCAGGACCGAGCTGGCAAGGCGCCAGCCCTGCTCCTCGCCCTCGTGTGTGAGCATGCGGGCGAACGTCGGGATGAAGGCGCTGCCCAGCGTCGCGCCGGCCAGGAGCTGGAAGATCAGGTCGGGCAGCCGGAACGCCACCCAATACGCGCTGATCTCCGGGCCGGTGCCGTACACGTGTGCGATTACGCCGACGCGCAGCACGCCCAGCAGGCGGCTGCCCAGGAAGCCCGCCGCGACGATCGCCGTCGCCATCGCGAGGCTCGGCCGGCGCGGCGGCTCGGCGGGGATCGTCTCGTCCACGAAAGGCAGTATGCCCCATCGAGATCGCGTGCGCACTCGCCCGCGTTGACAGCCTCCGATGGCTCGTGCTACATAACCTGCACTCAGCAATCGCACGCGCAGGAGGAACACCGATGGCATCTCGTGTCGAGCTCGCCCAGCAGTACATGGACCACTTCGCCGCACAGAAGACCGACGAAACGCTGGCGATGATGTCCGACGACGTCGTCATGACGAGCCCGATGACAGGCACCACGACCGGCAAGGCCGCCCTGCAGGCGCAGCTCGCCGCGGCGCCGCAAGGCGGCGGTGGCGGCATGAACATCAACTGGGGCTCGCCCGAGGGCGATGGCAACGGCGTCAAGATCGTCGGAACCGGCAGCCCGTTCGGGCCGGTGAAGATCGGCCTCGGCTTCAACGACGCGGACGAGATCAACCGCATCGATATCGGCCTGGCGTGAGCCGCCCGGCCTCGTTACCATGACGAGGCCCTAGGAGGTACCAGTTGGCCAACATCCGGTCTGCCATCAAGCGCCACCGCCAGTCGCTACGCCGGCGCGAGCGCAACCAGTCGCAGCGCACCGCCGCCCGATCGGCCGTGCGCAAGGCGCGCGAGCTGATCGAGGCCGGCTCCGGCGAGGCCGCAGAAGCCGTCCGCGCCGCCGCCTCCGTCCTCGACCGCGCGGGGCGCAGAGGCACGATTCATCGGAATAACGCCTCTCGCCGCAAGTCGCGCCTGATGCGACAGCTCAACTCGGCCGGTGCGGCGAAACCCGAGACCGCGGCTCCCAAGCGCGGCCGAGCAACTACTCGCTCACGCGCCAAGAAGAGCTGATCGCTCCGCCGTGAAGGCGCTCGTCTTCCACGAGCCACGCCGCATCGCCGTTGAAGACGTCCCCGATCCATCGCCCGGCCCCGGCGAAGCGCTGCTCGACGTGGGCGCTGCCGCGATCTGCTACTCCGATATCCGCGTCTATCTTGGCCAGAAGCACGCGCGCGCCGGCGTGATCCCGGGCCACGAGATCGCCGGCACCGTTGCCGCCGTCGGCGATGGCGTGCGCGGGCTGTCGATAGGCGATCGCGTCGTCGTCTGCCCGATCGTCGCCTGCGGAAGCTGTGTCTACTGCCGGTCGGGGCGACGCCAGCGCTGTCCTGAGCGCAAGACGCTGGGCTACGACGAAAACGGCGGCCTCGCGCAGCGCGTTCTGCTTCCCGCCGCCCTCGTCTCCCTCGGACACGTGCTCGCAGTGCCGGATAGCCTGTCGCTCCAGCGCGCCTGCCTTACCGAGCCGCTCGCGTGCGTGCTGAACTCGCTCGAGACGTGCCAGCTCAGCGCGGGCCAGAGCCTGGCGCTCATCGGCGCTGGGCCGATGGGTCTCTGCCACATCCTGCTCGCGCGCCGTCTGGGAGCAGGAGCGATCATCGTGAGCGAAGTCGACGAAGCGCGCGCTGACGTTGCCCGGCGCCTGGGCGCAACTGTGGTCGTCGACCCGCGCCGCGAGGACTTCGTCGCGACCGTGCGGGAGCACACCGAGGGCCTGGGCGCCGACGCGGTCGTGATCGCGGCGGGTCTCGCGGACACGCTCGACCAAGCGCTCGCGGCCGTGCGGCTGCAGGGCTTCGTCAGTCTGTTCGCCGGCTTTCCGCCCGACACGAGCGTCGCCTTCGACCCGAACGTAGTCCACTACCGCGAGATCCGCCTCACCGGCAGCCAGAACGCCACGCCCGAGCAGTACGCGCGCCTGCTGCAGCTCCTGCCGCA
>JBGQHA010000240.1:0-4667 GCA_041497735.1 Dehalococcoidia bacterium
CGCATGGGCAACTTCATCGTCGGGCCGGAAGGCCTGCGCGCCGTGCTCGATTGGGAGCTGGCCCACATCGGCGACCCGATGGAGGACCTCGGTTGGATCTGCGTGCGCTCCTGGCGCTTCGGCAGCGACGATCTGCCGGTGGGCGGCATCGGCACGCGCGAGGAGTTCGCGCGCGCCTACGAATCGGCCGGCGGCGCACCCGTCGATGCTGAGCGCGTGCGCTTTTGGGAGGCGTTCGGCAACCTGCGCTGGGGCATCACGTGCATCGTGCAGGCCGCGACGTACCTGCGCGGCGCAAGCGCCAGCGTGGAGCTCGCCAGCATCGGCCGCCGTATCGCCGAAACAGAGTGGGAGCTGCTGCAGATAATGGAATGAACCACAGATGAGCACAGATTGACACGCATAATCTGTGTTTCATCAGTGCAAATCTGTGGCCAATACACACCATGCAAGACAGACCAACCTTCGATGAGCTCCTGGCCGCCGTCGAACGCTGGCTCGACGAGCAGGTCGTGGCGCAGGGCGAAGGCGCGCTGCGCTACCAGGGACGGGTCGCGGCGAACGTCATCCGCATCGTGCGCAGAGAGCTGCAGCATGAAGACGAGCAGCTCGCGCGCGAGTGGGCCGGCCTCGATGCGCTGCTGGGCGCCGTCGAGCGTCCCGCCGGCCGCGCTGCGCTGTGCGAGGCGCTCGCGGCGCGCAACGAATCGCTCTGCGCGCGCGTACGCGCCGGCGACGCAGACGCCAGTCCCTTCCGCAACGCGGTGCTGTCGCACCTGCGCCAGACGGTGCGCGACAAGCTGACCGTCACCAATCCCGCCTGGCTGAAAGATTAAGCTTGATATTCGAGGTTCGAAGTTCGATCAGCGCCGCGCGGCCAGCTCGCGCATGACGTCGATGTTGCGCGCGCCGAGCTGCGCCGGATCGGGCACGGTGGGCATGATGTTGATCACGGGCGTCGTCACGCCCGCGCGGACGTAGGCCTCGACGCCGTCGATACACGCCTGCGCGTCGCCGGTGACGAAGAGGTCCTCGATCGCCGCATCCGGGACGAGCTCTGTCGCCGTCTTGCGGTCGCCGGCGTCCCAAGCCTCCTGCATCGGTCGGAACGCCTCGCCGCGGCCGAGCCAGCGGTGGAATGCGCCGTACACCGGCGTCGTTAGATAGCCGGAGATCGCGCGACGGCCCAGCCCTTTGATCAGCGCGTCGCTCGTCGTCGGGATGACGAAGATGCGCGCGACGACATCGAGCGCATCGGGGTCGCGGCCGGCGGCGCGCGCGGCCTCCTTCGCGACGGCGACGCATTTCGGCACGTCCGACGGCGCGAGCCAGTTCAGGATTACGCCATCGCCCATGCTGCCGGCCAGCTGCAGCATCTTCTCCTGCAGCGCCGCGATGTAGATCGGCGGCGCCGGCGCGAAGCGGCGCGAGTAACGGAAGTTGCGCACGTGGAGCCAGTCGCTGGCGGCCTTCTGCCCTTCGAACACCTGGCGGAGGAACGTCACGGTCTCGCGCACGCGCGTGTATGGCTTGCGGAAGGGCATGCCGTTCCAGTTTTCGACGATGGCTGGCGAGCTAGAGCCGATGCCCAGGCAGAAGCGGCCCTGCGCCGCCTCGGCGACCGCCCACGCCGTCTGCGCGAGCACGGTCGGCGTGCGGGTGAAGACGCTCGCGATCGCCGTGCCGATGCGGATGCGCTCCGTCCACGCCGCCGCGAGCGTCGCGGGCGTAAAGGCGTCCGGCCCGTCGACCTCGGCCGTCCACGCGTCGGTGTAGCCGATCGACTCCATCTCGCGCAGCACCTCGCGATGCGCGGGCAAAGACACGCCGTCGAGCGGGAACGTGATCCCCCAGCGGTCCACGGGCTAGCCCTTCACGTACGAGAGCTTCTCGGCCACCTTGCCGTCGCGCACGCGGAAGACATCGACGCCGCGCACGTGGCCTTCGCCGTCGCTGTTCTTCCACGTGTAGCGCCAACGCACGGTGCAGCGGTCGCCGCCGGCGCAGATGTCCTCGGCGGCGAAGTGCGCGCTCGGCGTCGATGCGAAGAAACGCTCCCAGAAGGCGCGCACGGCCGCCTGGCCTTCGTAGCGTTCGCCGTCCGGCGACGGTGACGTGTTCTCGAAGACGACATCGTCCGTCATGAGCGCCATCACGGCGTCGACGTCGTGCCGGTTGAGCGCCTCGTTGAACTCCTCGACTGTTGCCAGCGTTTGGGCAGTCACACTGTCTTGCACAACCATGGTTGTCTCCTAACCAGCGGCGACCAGGGGTCGCCAGGGCGCACGGCCGTGCGCCCCTACGATCATTGGAATTTCGGCGGGCGCTTCTCCACGAAAGCGCGCACAGCCTCGGCGTGATCGGGCAGGCGGCGCATCTCGCGGATCATGCGCACCTCCTGCTCCGTGACGCGGCGCAGATCGCCTTCGGTCGCGTTGGCGTGCAGCATGCGCTTCGCCGCCCAGACCGCCTCGCGCGGGTTCGCGGCGATCTCCTCCGCGAGCGCCATCGCTTCGTCGAGTAGCTTATCGTGCGGCACGATGCGGTCTACGAGGCCGCGCTCCTTCGCCTCGCGCGCGTCGATGATGCGGCCAGTGAGCGCGAGATACAGCGCGTTGCTCAGGCCGGCGACGAGCGGCAGATAGCGCGTGCTGCCGCACTCCGGCGTCAGGCCGATCTTCACGAAGCGCGCGGAGAATGTCGCTTGGTCGGAGGCGAGGCGGATGTCGCACGCCATCGGCATCGTTAGGCCGATGCCAATCGAGGGGCCGTTGATGGCCGCGATGATCGGCTTGCCGCGGCTGAGCGCGATCGGCACCTCCGGGCTGCCGTCGCGCGCCTGCACAGGCGAATCGGGCGCGCGCTCTCCCCTACCCTGCAGATCGGCGTCCCAGTCGCCGATGTCCGCGCCCGCGCAGAAGCCGCGCCCCGCGCCGGTGACGACGACCGCGCCGATGGTGCGGTCGTTCGCGGCGCGGTTCACCGCATCGATGAACTCGTTCTCCATCAGGCCGGTCCAAGCGTTCAGCTTCTGGGGCCGGTTGAGCGTGATCAGCACGACGCGGCCGCGCTGCTCGTACAGAATGTGCTTGTACGCAGGCGATTCCTCTGCCATCGCCACCTCCGTGCGAATGACACCGGGCGAACGCCACACTGTAGCACAGGGGAACCGAGAGTCGAGACCGTCGGCTACGTGCTGCGCCGGCGCGAGACGATGATCACGCCCGCGCCCGACGCGAGTGCCATCGAGGCGAGCGCTGCCTCCGCGACGTGCATGCCCATGTCGTTGTTCGAGGAGGCAGACGCCACGCGCGCGGTCCCGGGCTCCGGGGTGACGACGGACGGCGCGACCCGGAACACCAGCGTCCCGGCGTCGTCGGCGAAGGTGTTCGCGGTCGCGAGGTCTGGAGTCGAAACCGCTGATCCGAACACGTTCGGCGCGGCGGCCGCCCTCTCGAACGTTGCCGTCATCGCCAGCTCCATGTTGTTTGACTGGGCGAGGCTCTTGGCGGTGTCTGAGGCGCCGAGCAGTTCCACGTTCGCCCCCTTACTGGCGGAGGAGGACGATGAGGAACCACCGCCGGCGATGTCGAAGCCGACGAGGGCGAAGAAGGCAAGCAGCGCCGCGGCAGTCATGCCGCTGAGCAGCGGCATCGCTCTCGTAAGGCCACCGGCACGAGCGGCCGGCCGCACATCGGCCTCTCGCAGCGCGAACGAGCGCGGCGCGCGCACGGCGGGCAGGCCCTGCAGCGCCGAACTAACGGCCCGCAGCCCCTCGAGGGCGCGCTGGCAGATCGCGCAGCCGGGCAGGTGGCCGTCGATGCGCTCCCGCGTCGCGGCGGCAAGGCGGCCGTCCAGGTAGGCGCTCAGGTCGTCGTCGGAAGCGTGGATCGATCGCTGAAACAGCACGGCTACTCCCCAGTCTTGGTCCTACTAGTAGGACGAATCGCTTCGCCAAAGAGTTCCCCCCGCGCCAGCACGGCCTCCCGCAGCCGCGCCCGCCCACGGCTGATGCGCGACTTCACCGTTCCGACCGACGTCTCCATGGCCGAGGCGATCTCCTCGTAGCTGAGCTGCTGGATGTCGCACAGCACGACGGCCAGCCGCTGATCGGCCGGCAGGCGCAGCAGCTCATCCCGTAAGGCCTCCCGCAGCTCCAGGCCCAGCACCACCTGCTCCGGCCCTGGCGACGCGTCCGGCGTCTCGATGACCCGCCCGCCGTCGCCGTCCTCGGACGGCATGTCAAGCGAGAGCTGCGGCTGCCGCCGCCTGCGCCGGAGCTCGTCGATGCAGGCGTTCGACGCGATGCGCAGCAGCCAGGCGCGAAGCGTCGTGCCGCGCATGCTGCGCACGTTTCGGAAGGCCGAGAGGAACGTCTCCTGCGAGGCGTCCTCGGCCGCTTGCTGCGAGCCGAGCATGCGAAGGCAGACGCTGTACACCCGGTCCTGGTACGCGAGCACGATCTGGTTGAACGCGTCCAGGTCACCGCGGCGGCTGCGCTCGACTAGCTCGGCTTCGTCCGAAGGTCCCCCCATGCCGAACGCCATTCTAGCAAGGGCCTTCGTCGGCAGTACGAGCGATTACTTCGCCTCGATTCGCCCGTGCCCGTCCACACGAAGCGAGACCGCCAGCGCGCCATCGATGCGCTCTTCGCGCACGCCGGAGAC
>JBGQHA010000241.1:0-4660 GCA_041497735.1 Dehalococcoidia bacterium
CCGCTGTCGGGCGGCGACTGCGACACGCAGGCGAAATCGAAGATGCTATGGTCGTCGGGGCGCACCCTGGACAGGCACGAGGTCGTTCTACCTGTGCTGCCCAAGAAGGGCCCCTTCTCCAAGTGGGTTACCGCGATCACGCTGGGGTTGAAGTGCAATGCGAACTGAAAGACGCCCAGCCCGTCCGACAACGATGTCCCGTCGGAAAAGTGGTGGTCAACGCCGTCGACAACCACCTGGGCTTCGAACGGCCCGCTTCCTATCGGTACCACGCTGGATGCCAGCATCAGACGAACATCCGTTCCGGCGCCTTGCGAGTGTACCGGCGAAGCGGCGACCACCTTGAGCATTGGAGCCAGCAGAAGCAACAACGTGAAGCGATGTAAGAAATGGAGCCTGCGGTGCTTCTTCCGCTGATCATTGCGTGTGGTCGCGGTCGTCGGTAGACTCAGCGCTTCCTCCTGCCGGTCTCAAGAATGCACGCGAGGCCGGCTCAGGCCGTCTTCAGTTCTGTCCACGGGCTGGGGCCGCGACAAGCCACAACAATGCGTCGCCCGGCCGGAGCGCGTGTATTCTCGCGGCCAGGGCAATCCTTGCCACACGAAATCCCGCGAGGGTCTCCTACCGGGCATCCCGCCTGAGGCCAGGATCGTAACGAAGTTGGGCGCGTTCTGTCAAGCCTCGCCGCCCGACAAGATGCGCTCAACCAGTGATATGAGCGTGCTGGTAGGCGTTCATCTTAGGGTTGACATATTGTTCTTGAGACGATAGCATCACAGCGACGTCCGGTGGCACGTAGGCCCACCCAAACTTGCTTTTGCAAGCGCGCGGTGCCGTGACGGCTGGAGGCCGTCCAATCGAGTTTTCGCGTACGCTCGGGGCTGCGCAATCATCTGGCTGGAAGAGAGTCGGCCGACCCGCCGAGGCTACTCGATAGCCACCCGGAGTGTCTTCGTTTTTGGGAGCGTCCCCCGAAGGATGGAACGATGGCCATTCCGCGGAGTAACTGTCCGCGAATCGGGATAGGGACGAGTGAAATATGCGCCTAGCTCGGCGTGCGGCCGTCGGCGGCCTGGCAGCGCTCCTCCTCGCGGTCGCCTTAGTTGGCGCACGCGGGCTTACCGGCTCTGTGCGCGCGACCGACGGCGCGATGGCTGTCGACTGCGACGCCTCAACCGCCGCCATCGACACGAACTGTATCTACGGCCCCGGCGCCAGCTTCTTCATCACCGTCAACGCCACCGCCGCACCTGCGGGAGGCTACTTCGGCTACCAGGCCAAACCTCAGTGGACTGACGCGACGCTGGAGTACCTTCCCAACGGCAACCCCGCCTTGGAGAACATCTGGCCCCCGTGCAGCTTCCCGGTGCGCACTATTGACCAGCCTGCAAGTCCGTCCTCCGTGCTCTACGGCTGCGCCACCTTTTCGTCCACTCCGAGCACCTATACGGGCGTGCTGGTGAAATTCCAGATGCAGTGTCAAGTGGGCGACACCACGACGATCCACCTTGTCGCCAGCGCAGATGCAGGCGGTTTCGGGACCGAGTTCACCGGCTTGGGCATTAGCATCGCCCCAGCCCTGTCCGACGCATCGGTGACCTGCCAGGCGGCCCCGACTGACACACCCACCGCCACCGCGACGGCAACGAACACACCGACGGCGACAACCACCTTCACGCCCACGGCGACCGACACGTTTACCGCCACGCCGACCAATACCTTCACCCCGACGGCAACCAATACCTTCACGCCTACGCCCACGAACACGTTCACGCCGACAGCCACCAATACCTTCACGCCTACGGCGACGAATACGTTTACCCCCACGGCGACCAACACGTTCACACCTACCGCGACCGACACCTTCACGCCTACGCCCACCAACACCTTCACGCCGACCGCGACGAACACCTTCACGCCAACAGCGACCAACACGTTCACGCCGACCGCGACGAACACGTTCACACCTACCGCGACCGACACCTTCACGCCTACGCCCACCAACACCTTCACGCCGACCGCGACGAACACCTTCACGCCAACAGCGACCAACACGTTCACGCCCACAGCGACGAACACGTTCACGCCCACGGCAACGAATACGTTCACGCCTACGGCCACGAATACGTTCACGCCTACGGCCACGAACACGTTTACGCCCACGGCAACGAACACGTTCACCTCGACGCCGACCGATACGTTGACGCCGACGCTGACGAATACGTTCACACCCACCGCGACGGACACCTTCACGCCGACGGTGACGGAGACCTTCACACCTACGCCGACGTTCACTCACACGCCGACGCCGACTGACACACTCACGCCAACCGTGACGAATACGTTCACGCCCACGCCCACCAACACGTTCACACCTACGCCGACCGACACCTTCACACCCACGTCGACGTTCACGGACACGCCGACGCCCACCGATACGTTCACGCCCACGGCAACAGACACGTTCACGCCGACACCGACGGAGACCTTCACGCCGACGGTGACCGACACCTTCACACCGACGCCGACGTTCACTCACACGCCCACGCCGACTGATACGTTCACCCCCACAGCGACCGATACGTTCACGCCGACCGCGACCGAGACGTTCACACCCACGGCGACGGACACCTTCACACCCACGCCGACGTTCACGGACACGCCGACGCCCACCGATACGTTCACGCCCACGGCGACTCACACGTTTACTCCCACGCCCACGGAGACCTTCACGGCGACGGCCACGAACACCTTCACACCGACGCCGACGTTCACTCACACGCCGACGCCGACTGACACGTTCACGCCCACGGCAACAGACACGTTCACATCGACGCCGACGAATACCTTCACGCCAACCGCAACGAACACGTTCACGCCAACGGCGACGAACACGTTCACCCCGACGGCCACGAATACGTTCACGCCGACGGCCACCAACACGTTCACGCCCACGGCGACGAATACGTTCACGCCGGCCAACACCTTCACGCCCACGCGGACGTCCACGCCGGCCGGGCCGGCGGGCGCCATGGCCGTCGATTGCGACGCCTCCTCGCCCGCCATCGACACGAGCTGCAGCTACAGCCCGGGCGCGGTCTTCCAGGTCACCGTCAACGCCACCGACGCCGGCAGCGGGTACGCGGGCTACCAGACCAAGCTGAGCTGGACTGACGCGAACCTGAACTACCTGCCCGCGGGCGACCTGACCACGGAGAATCGCTGGGGCGTGCCCTGCCTCGCCGTTCGGTTCGATAACCAGCCGGGCGACCCGTCTGTCCTCTACGGCTGCCCGTCCTTCCCGATCGTCGTGAGCAGCGCCACGGGGCCGCTGGTGCGGCTCCAGATGCAGTGCCAGACGCCCGGAACAACGCCGCTGACGCTGGTGCCCCGCGTGGGCGATGCGCAGAACGGCTCGCACTTCCTGGACGCCGGAGCCAACCCGATCGATCCGCTCCTCGCCGATGCGCAGGTCACCTGCCTCACCGGCGCGACAGCTACCCCGAACAACACCGCCACGCCATCGTCGACGGCGACCGCGACCCCAACCGCCACATCCGGCCCGCGGTTCGGCGCCATGGTCGTCGACTGCAACGCGACGACCTCCGCCATCGACACGAACTGCAGCTACGGCCCCGGCGTGGCATTCCCCGTCGCCGTGGTGGCGACGAACGCGGACACCGGCTACGCGGGCTACCAGGCCAAGCTGCGCTGGACCGACGCGAATCTGGAGTACCTGCCAACGTCGAGTCCCAGCACCGAGAACCAGTGGCCGGTGCCCTGCCTCGCCGCCCACATCGACAATTCACCAGGTGATCCTTCCGCGGTCGCCGGCTGCGTCTCGTTCCCCGTCAGCGTGAGCACCGTCCTCGGGCCGCTGGTCGAGCTCGAGCTGCACTGCCAGACGCCGGGCACGACGCCGCTCAATCTCGTGCCGCGCGCTGGCGACCAACAGCAGGGCACGCACTTCCTCAACGACCTCGGCGACGCGCTCGATCCGTTGCTCACCGGCGCCCAGGTGACTTGCCTCAGCGGCGCGACCGCGACGCCGACGCAGACCGACACACCGACGATCACGCCGACCGCGACGGCGAGCCCCACCCCCGGCCCCGTCTTCGGCGCGATGGCCGTCGATTGCGACGCCTCGTCGCCGGCGATCGACGCGAGCTGCAGCTACGGCCCGGGAGCGGTCTTCCAGGTCTCCGTCCACGCGACCGATCCGTACAATGGCTATGCGGGCTACCAGACCAAGCTGCGCTGGACCGACGCGAATCTGGAGTATCTGCCTGCGGGCAACCTGGCCTCGGAGAACCAGTGGCCGGTGCCCTGCCTCGCCGCCCGGTTCGACAACCAGCCGGGCGACCCGTCCGTCCTCTATGGCTGCCCGTCCTTCCCGATTGTCACGAGCACCTTCACCGGCCCGCTGGTGCAGTTCCAGATGCAGTGCCAGACGATCGGCACGACGTCGCTGGCGCTCGTACAGCGCATCGGTGACGCGCAGAACGGCTCGCACTTCCTCGATGCCTCGGGCGACCCGTTCGACCCGGCCCTCATCAGCGCGCAGGTCAACTGCCTCGCCGGTGCGACGGCAACGCCCACCGTCACGGCCACGCCGACCATTACGCCAACGGCGACGCTGACGCCGACGGCCGTGCCGCTC